>JAUPVU010000079.1 GCA_030916925.1 Patescibacteria group bacterium | reverse complement strand
TTAGACCTGCATCGATGTCACCAGCGGAAAATGCTTCGGGAAGCTGAAATATCGCAGCCGCAATTATAATCGGCGTAGCTAGTAAAAATGAAATTCTAGCTGCATTCTCTCGCGAAAAACCACGAAATAAGCCCGTCGAAATAGTTATTCCTGATCTGGAAGTCCCGGGAATTAGGGCTAGGGCCTGACTTAGTGATATTAACAGTACGTCTATAAAGGAGTCTGCGTCTTTTTGACCTAGATTACGCTTATTGTAGAGATGGGCAAAATACATGACAACTGACACCAAAATTAGCATAAATGAAACCAATAGGGGACTTCTAAAAAATTCCTCGATTGGCTTTTCTAACATCAAACCAATTAATCCAACTGGAATTGTCGCGATTATTATATATAAGAATAAACGAGACTCACGTCGTAATGTATTAATGTGGAAAATTCCAGGATTTTTCAATGAACCTGACAAATCCTTCAAAAAACTGCTAATCATTAAGACCCAATCTGACCTAAAGTACAGTAAAACGGCTAAAGCGGTACCAACATGCAAACCAACATCAAATGATAAATCCTGAATCTCCCAACCTAGTAGATAAGGTACTAAAATTAAATGTCCTGATGATGAAACCGGTAAAAATTCAGTAATTCCTTGTACTATACCAAGAACGATTGCCTCAAAGTAATTCATTTCACCCTCCTACTACTAACGTCGTAAAATAAAAATGGAATAATGGCTATAAATCCAACAAAAATTCCCGCAATTACATCCGTTAAATAATGTGCAGAAATATAAACCCTTAGTAAAGCAACCAAAACAGCACTTAGCAATACTACAAAAACTGACATGCTAAAGGCAAACCTTCTATCTGATAGTTTGTCCTCCCCTATTTTTAAGACTTTGTATAAATAACGGGGGTTCCTTACACACAATAAATAAAAAAAGAATACAGCAAATGCAACTGAAGAATGTGTGGAAGGAAAACTCGAACCCTCAAATGTTGCATCAGGACGAGGTTGATTAAACAAGTACTTTAGGCCTTCAGATAAAACTAGTGCTAAACCAATGGACAATAGGAAATCCAATATCTTATCTTTATTTATTCGGTAGGTTAAATACAAAACGAGAAGTACGGTGGACCAAATTAAGTAAGAGTCTAAAACATAAGCAATTCCCAACATTTATATATTCTATAATAATTGAGATTAGTTTTTTGGAGTAATTACATCTTTGCCGACGTACTTTCTTAAAGCCTTCGGCACTACAACTGATCCATCTTTCTGCTGATAATTCTCAACAATTGCCAACATCGTTCTACTTAAAGCAAAAGCGGTTGCATCATTCATATGCACAAAATTCTTTTCTCCATTTTTTAATTTATATTTTATATTTAATCTGCGAGCTTGATAATCAGTCATGTAGTCTGATGTATGTGTTTCTCTATATCTATTATGTGATGGCATCCAACATTCAATATCGTATTGATTGTAGTCAGGCTTTCCTGAATCTCCCGTACAAATTTGTATAACTTGATAAGGTAACTCGAGTTGTTGAACTAAGTATTCTTGAATAGCCACAATAAAATCTTGCTCCAATTCGCCTTGCTCAACTGTAGTAAACGATTCCATTTCTAATTTATCAAATTGGTGAACTCTAAAAATTCCTCGTACATCTTTTCCATGTGATCCCGCTTCTCGTCTAAAGGCAGTTGAATAACCAATATATCTAATTGGAAGTTGAGACTCATCCAATATCTCATTCATATGTAATGGTCCTAAGGTATGCTCGGCACTTCCAACTAAAACTAAGTCATCATTTTTTAAAACATACCTTTCGTCAATTGGATCAAGCCTATCCATTTGTTTCATCACTTCTGGTTTTATCATTACTGGAGGAATTACTGGAATAAATGTTTTATTTGAATTGCTACCAACTTTTTTTGCCAATTCTGAAAGTACTGCAGGATTTGTTAATGCCTCAAATACTAGTTGAATTATTCCAAACTGCATTAAGACGGCCTCATTTAAAAAATAGTAAAAACGAGATCCACTAATATCTCCTGTTTTTTCGACGTCGATTATTTTTAATCTCTTACCAAGTTCGACATGATCTAAAGGAGTAAAATCGAATTTTGGAATTTCACCCCAAGTTCTTACTGATACATTTTCATCCTCATTTTTGCCAACTGGCATTTTTGGAGAAGTTACATTAGGAAGTTTCTGCATATTCTCAAGCAGCTCTGCTTGTTTTAGGTTTAGATTTTCTTCTAAAACCTTTAGCTTATTTTTAATATCAGTACCACTAGCAATTAACTTCTTCTTATCTTCTTCTGGTGGATTTTTTTTCATTTCACTATCAATCTTGTTTTTCTCTTGGCGTAACACATCAGCTTCTTGGCTTAGTGCTTTCATCTCGTCGTCTAGTTTTAAGACTAAATCTACATCAACTTTTCCACTTAAGTTTTTGCTAATAACTGACGCTTTTACTCGGTCTATATTTTCTCTAATAAATTTGATATCTAGCATAGGTTTTTTGAACTGTGTTAATTCTACACCAAACGTCCATTATAATGCGAGAGTACGGGCATGTTGCTTCATTGCTTGCAAAAGTTGTAGGGCTTCTTCTTTATTCATTCTCTGAAGGATTTTCTGGCTTTAATAATGGAAACATCACACACTCCCTAATTGGTTTATCCATTAGGAATGAAAATAGCCTTTCACTAATTCCAAATCCTGTAACAGGAGGCATTCCATATTCTAAAGCTCTAACAAAATCATAGTCGTGCATTTGAGCCTCGGCATCACCGGACTCTCTCATACTTTGTTGTACTTCAAAACGCTCCGCTTGATCTATTGGATCATTTAACTCGCTATATCCATTTCCCATTTCACTACCAGCTAATATAATTTGATACCTCTCAACAAATTTCGGACTTTCTTCTTTTCTTTTTGCTAATGGTGATACCTCTACTGGATGATTTACTAAAAATGCAGGACCTGCGATTTTCTTTCTCACTTGTTTCCATAATAAATCTACAAGTCTAGGATATTTATCGCTTGGACTACAATGAATTTTATTTTGTTTTAGATATTCATGCATTTCTTTTTCAGTGGCTTGAGTTATATCGATTCCTGAATCTTTTTTTATGGCCTCAACATAATCGACATGCTCCCACTTTTTGCTTAGGTCTACTGTAAATCCCCCAATCTCGAATTCATATTTTCCAAAAGTCTCAAAAGCAACATATTTATACATTCTTTCAACGAGTGCCATTGAGTCTAGATAATTTGCATAGGCCCAGTAGAATTCCATTTGAGAATAATCTTGTAGATGTTCTCTACTCATCCCTTCATTTCTAAATTGTCTTCCGATTTCAAATGTTTTTTCGAACATTCCAACCATAAGTCTTTTTTGCCATAGTTCTCCCATAGAAATTCGAAGATAAACATCCATATCCAAGGCGTTATGATGAGTTTCAAAAGGAGCTGCATCTGCGCCACCTGCTGTATTCTCTAACACCGGTGTCTCTACTTCTAGGAAGCCTTCAGCAACGAGAAAATTCCTCATCGAATTCCAGAATTTAGATTTTTTATTAAACATTTCTCTAACATCAGGATTTAAAATAAAATCAACATAACGTTGTCGATATCTTTCTTCTTCGTCTTTTAATCCAAAGTGCTGGCTTGGTAATGGTCTGATTGTTTTGGTGAGTAATTTGATAATTCCAGGGGCGATTGATATTTCGCCTCTTTTTGTTTTCGTAATAATACCAGTCACTTGAACAAAATCACCTATGTCTAATAATCCTAATTCATCAAATCCAATATTTTTTAATTCATCGTCATGAGGAGTTAATCCTTCATGTTTTATATAAATTTGAATTCTTCCAGTTGTATCTTCTAAATCAGCGAATACTAATTCGCCATGCTCTCTTAGTGACATTAGCCTTCCAGATAGTGTCATTTCACTATTTTCATACTTCTCATATTCATTTTTTATTTGGGAAATTTGATAATCTTTAACGGCTTTTGAAACAAAAGGGTTAATTCCAAGTTGCTTTAGTTTGTTTAATTTTTCAATTCTGATTTTACGGAGTTGGTTTAACGGAAGCAATTCGTTTTCCATGTGATAAGCATATTATACATGCTAATAAATTTCACTATTTCAGTTGGATGTTTTTGTTAGGTGATATCTTTTACAAGATATTCAACTCGGATTTGAGGAGTTTCAACAATAATCGTTTCACCAACTTTAGCCCCTAAAAGAGCTTTTCCAACTGGTGATTCGATTGAGATTTTTTTCTCAGAAGGATCTGCCTCAGCGCTTCCTACTAAAGTGAATGAATCTTCTTTCCCATTAAATTTTACTTTTACAGAGTGACCAACTGATGCTGTGTCACTTTTTTTAAGAGAATCTATTTCAATTACTTGTGATCGCCCTAAAATTTCTTCGAGTTCTGCAATGCGTCCTTCTATTCTTCCTTGGTCTTCGATGTATGCATCATACATCGTATTTTCTAGTACATCACCCATTTCCCTTGCATCCCTTATCTTCTCTGCTATTTGAACTTTTGCTACTGTACGTAACATTTCTAACTCTTCTTTTATTTTTTTGTGTCCTTCTACTGTTAAAAAACTATCGAATGCCATTATTTTATTTCAATTATTTTATACTTTTTAATACCAACAGGAGCAGTAACATTAAACTCTTCGTTTAATTTTTTGCCCATGAGTGCTTGTCCAAGTGGTGATTCATGTGAAATTTTATTCGTTTTAAAATCAACTTCTTCTGGACTTACAACATAGTATTCTAATACATCTTTATCAGATTGTACTTTTACATGTGAGCCAAGACTAACTTCATTTCGTGTAGTTTTGGCTGCAATTTCAGCTCTCTTGATTAAATCCTCGACTTCTCGAATTCTACCTTCCAAAAATGCCTGTTTTTCTCTTGCTGCAGTATACATTCCATTTTCACTCAAATCACCCATCGCTCTAGCATCTTGAATAGCTTGTACCACCGCAGGACGCTGAACCTCAATTAAGGTCTTCAATTCTTCTAACAGGGCATCGTATCCTCCCTGAGTCATTAATATGTTGTTTGAGTCTTTTAATATTGTTGTCATTTTTCTTTTTTCCCGTTGTAACAATCTAATCGTTTTTTTTATTTATTCTTCCACAGATATGGTATTTTAAACTACTACCATAGGTTGTCAATACAACCTAAAGGGGCATCTGGACAGCTGTTTTGAGCAGCAAATTACTATATACTAATTAACCTGAAATAGCTAGTGTAATTTGAATGTAAATATGCAAAAAAGACCGTTTTTAGGTTATAATCTCGTTTGTTAAGGCCCTATCGTCTAATGGTTAGGACGCCAGGTTCTCATCCTGGTAATCCGGGTTCGAATCCCGGTAGGGTCACCAAAATTGTACTAAGTCCGTGTCAAACTGCTGTTTTAGTCCTAAAAATGGCGCTAAACTTGATGAAAATAATGCCCGAATTAACTGAACCAATTCCTCCGGAACCATACAACAGTGAATCTATAACATCTCAAGCAGATGTTTTAACTGATCAATCCATACCAGAAACACCAAAACCTGAAAATTCGTCGGTAAACTCAATACTCAGCAGACGTCAATTTCTCCGATTAGCTGGAGGAGCAGCGGCGGCAACAGTCCTAGCAAGCGCAGCAGGCCCAGTCGTAGCATCACGCGCAATCACGTCATTACTTGACCCAACCTCATCAATATCTGAAGATAACGTTACTCCGACACCGTTGGCTCCTGAAGTTACGGTCAATCCGAATGATCGAATAAAAGAATTTATTGGTATAAATCCCACAGATTTCGAATTTACTGACGGAATAAAATATACTGGCACCATTGATGTTGAGCCCCCACAAGGTAAGCCAATTATTGTACATTTTGGACAGAGTCATGGACGAAATGATTTTGTCGGTAATGTACAGAATATGCTATCGATCGATACGATAGCTAAATCTCAGGAAGCAATTGAAAAAATGATCCTTGAAAGTAACACTAAGCATATTTTTGATGAAGGAGTAGATGACAAACTGCTCGGATACTTAAGCTTTGTTAGGGAACAATCATCTGGAACACTTGCCTCTATACAAGAACATGATCCTCAAAAATGGAATACTTTAACTGAGGGTTATATAAAAATACGGGAAGCCCTAGTCGTACATCTAGGCTTTGATCTTGATACTTTTAAGCCAAGTGAAGCGATATTTGGCGGCAACCTATCAGGCGATATAAAATACTATTACTATTATAAAGCTCACTCTGCACTAGATTTTTTATTACTACAAACAGCAAGACGACTAAACGCTGGCACATTACCGTTACCAAAACAATCACGCAAAGACAGTTCTAAAGATGAGTTTACTTTCGAGTACCTTGATGATCTTAATGCAACATCATTTCCTTACATGGATTTAGGTGCCGCGGTAATGCTGTTTCTTAATAATGAAATTTCTTTATATCCTGGAGAGTCTCCATCCTACTTTCGTAACATAGGATTTACACAGGCGCTCTTTAGAATTGCGGTAACAAAACTGAATCAGGATAATATTTCTGAAGAGGAGAGAAGAAAGGCAGAAGAATTAATCGCAAAAATTAACAAGCAAACAGATCTTAATGCTCTCACTCCTCGTGAAACTAGTGTTTTAAAGACTATTCACAGTTCTGATCCATTTAATCAAAATGAAAACATTGGTATCGTCTATGGATCTGCACATGATTTTTCAGAGGAATTCAAAGATGAATTTCCACCTGGTACGGCCGGCCTTATCACAATAAAGCCAAAACTATAATGCGAAATTCTGCAAAGTATATCTTTCAGGATAGTCGTTATGTTAATATTATTTTGAATTTATTATGAATTTACCACTCACAGAAGCATTCTTTTTATTTATTAGCACTCCATCAAAAAATTATGAAGCCTCTGAAGTAAAATTTTTACCAAGCTGGATGGATATTCAATTAGACTTTCATGCTTCGTGCGGGGTAATTACAGACCTTTATCTTAATGGGATGATTTCTATAGTGAATGGGAATGTGAAATATACCGAAAATGAAATTTCTAATATCGATTACATAAACGATGCAATACAAGCAATTAAAAATGACCCAGAGAAGTCACTCCCCTATTGGATTAATTACTTTTCTAGCATCGATTATCCCAAAAAACAAAAAGTAAGATTTCAAATAATTGACAAAATAAATGATCATCTCGAAAAAGAGGGTCTTTTAACAGTTAAGAAATCTAAATATTTATTGTTTTTCAATTCCGTAATAACAAATAGCACAGAAAAAGGTGATAATGCAAAATCCGAAATCATCGAGAGGCTAAGAAAATCAATTAGTTCAGGAACAATATCTGAATACGATTTGTTACTGAGTCTTCTTTTGAGTGATAAATATACTGACGTTTTAAAATCATATTTGAGTCCTTCTGAAGATGAATTGATTAATAAAATGTTAGATGCGGAATTATTCAATGGTCCCAATCTTAAACTTAGAACTATTGCAGAAAGCTATATACAAGGATGGAATTTTAGAACTCCCTAGGGGATTTTCAATTGTCCTTCGCATGTACCTTCATTCTGGATGTAAAAAGTAGAATAAAACTCTGACTGCCGATTTGTATTTACATAGTGTTCAGTCATGAGCACCTTGGTTGATGTCAAATCATTA
>JAUPVU010000078.1 GCA_030916925.1 Patescibacteria group bacterium | reverse complement strand
ATGCGCTTATTTTACAATCATCATAAAATACTCCAAGAATTTATCAAAAAAGAAAGAAGACCCTCAAAACTACTTTTTGTAAGTCATAGAGACGATACGGGGAATAGAAAAAGCTTAAAAGAAATATTTAAAAATAAAAAATGGGCAACTGTACCTATAAAAAGATTAAAATATAGACCCTATTTAGAAGAAATCAAAAATCATAAATTTGTTCTTTGTCCCTCTGGTAATGGTATAGAATCAGCACGCAACTGGGAAACATTGTATATGAAAAGAGTGCCCATATTTAAAAGACATCCCTATCTCGAAGAAATGTTTAAAGATTTTCCAGTGTTATTTGTTGATGATTTTTCAAATATAACAGAGGAAATGCTACTTAAAAACGAAAATCTATTTCAGGAAGCATTAAATATAGATATGGATAAATTAAACTTAAAAAAAGTCTTTAAAAAAAGGATAGAGATACTATGATTTACGACACATTTTCATTCTTTAATGAATTAGATTTATTAGAAATTCGATTAAACATACTCGATCCTTATGTTGATTTCTTTGTGATTGTTGAATCACCAGAAACATTTTCAGGTATTAAAAAACCGCTTTATTATTTTGAAAACAAAGAAAGATACGCAAAATGGAAAGACAAAATAATCCACCATGTTGTAGATGACTATCCTAAGGATGAAGAGATTTATAAACTAGCACAGAAAAAGATGGACCTCACCGGAAAAGGTTTGGAACATTACCTCAGAGCGTTCTATCAAAAAGAAAGTATTAAGAAGGTGTTAAAAAACCTAAAAGACGACGATATTGTATACTATGGAGACCTCGATGAAATCTGGAAACCTCAAGATATTGATGATGGTATCTATAAATTAAAACAACTATGCTACACTTATTACCTCAACAATCGATCAAGCGAGAAGTGGATCGGAACCATTGTTACAAAATATAAAAATATAAAAAATGCTTGTTTAAATGACCTAAGAGCAAAGCCTGTAAAATTTCTAGATAATGGTGGGTGGCATTTTACTAATATGGGTGGAGTAGCGGCAGTCACAGCTAAATTGGAAGCATACGACCATCAAGAATTCAACACTGAAACAATTAAAGCACAAATTGAAAAAAGAATAAACAATAACGAAGATTATATTGGAAGAAAGCGTGATTACACAGGTAAGGCATTTGAAATGTGGATCGATGAAAAGGATTTACCTAAATATATTTTAGATAATAAAGAGAAATACAAGAAACTATTTAAGACAGAACATAAACAGAAAAACCGAGAAAAGTTTACTCTTATTAAAAAAATCAAAAATTTTTTAATATTTTCTTTGATTAAAACCTATCGAATTCTAAGGAATTATATTAAAAATTAGATTTTTTATATACTGTTTTTATTTTGTACAAAAGTTTATTACTAAATGGAGTAACCTTTTGTAGGCTAAAGAAAACCAATCTTGCTACACTTACAGAATAACCTATTCGAAAGTTAAGGTATATATTTTTAAACTTTCTTATCAAAACAAGTACCCTTTTTGCCTGATTAATCCTATTGCTATTTGAAATAGTCCCCTCTCTTTGCATTAAAGAAACAGAATAACTACCAAGGTTTGCAAATTTACCTTTAGTACCGAGATTCAACCATAGATCATAATCTTCTACGTGGCGTGTATCACCAGACTCATCGTACCCTCCCACTATTAGTGCTACTTCCTTGCGAAAAAGCACACTCGAGTGAATAAAACAGTTTTTAGATAAAATCTTTCTCCTTATATCCTTATCTTTTTGAGGCATCAAAAACTTCGACAATTCTTTCCCCTCTTCGTCTATTAGGATTGCTCCTGTACCGATAAGCACGTAATCTTTATTTTCCTCAAGAAATGCAACTTGATTTTTCAATTTATTTATATCGGTCCACCTATCATCATCGTCGATACGAGCAATGTATTCACCTTTAGATTCATTTATACCCTTATTTAAAGTCTTTTGAATACCCAAATTTTCCTCGTTTTTTAAGTACCGTACCCTTGGGTCATTTTGGGCTATCTGACTTACAATAAGCTCTGTGCTGTCATTTGAGCCATCATCTAGTACTAATAGTTCCCAATCAGTATAAGACTGGGCTATCACGCTCTCTACAGCATTTATGATCCATTTAGAGCCATTATATGTTGGTAGTATAATCGAAATTAGTTTCTGCATGCTATATTCGAATCCACTCTGGTGGAATTAAATCATTTGTATTGATCGACTCATCGGTAAACCATTTACTAGGAGCGACAACAAGCTTACCCGGATTACCAGATAACCATGCCCCCCACCAAGAAAAGCTACTGTTAGCAATTATAAAATTTTTACAATTGGTCATTATACATAGCTCTTCAACATCTGTAATATTGAGTTCTTCCTTGTTTATAAATGTTATTTTATATTTAAAATTTATATTCTCTTTGCACCAGATTATATCATCTGAGAAAATATAAATATTATCAATTTTTACTTTTTTCTCCAGTTCCATAATTGCCTTTTCGTAATAATATATATCTTGCACTGGATGGAGCTTATTGCCAACATAATCTCCCCTTCTTATATGCATACATACAGAATTACAATTTTTTATTTCTTTTATTAAATCTTCAGTCTTTGTAGGTATTTCTTTTAAATTAAAGTCCTCTCTGATAATCTCAGAATATTTCTTAAAATATTTTTCGCTTTGGAAATAACCATCAAGATAAATATTTCCATTCCAATTAATTTTTTTAATTACGGGTAAAAAATATTTAATAAAAAATGGTGTTTTATTTTCCTCTATAATTTGTGCTTTAATATTAAATTGATCCAAGTTATATTCTCTTGGTGTAAAATTCTTGTTTTTAAAATAATTTAAGTCTATAGATAATTGGGTCTTGTACTTAATAGCCAAAACACGCCCCCTAGCGTATTGGAACATTTGATTACCAAGCCCTCCTTTTAGTCTTAGAATTATCATTAATCTATGCCTTTATTAGCCTTATACCACTCCCAAGTAAGCTTTATACCCTCTTTTAGCTCTAAGCTATGCTTCCAGCCTAATGTCTCTATTTTGGTTACATCTAGTAGCTTACGAGGGGTCCCGTCTGGTTTAGTGGAATCCCATATTATACTACCCTTATAACCTACAATCTCCTTAACCATATTTGCTAATTCTAGGATAGACAAATCAACCCCAGTTCCAATATTAATTATTTCAGGACTGTTGTAATTATCCATCAAGAACACACAAGCATTCGCGAGATCATCAACATGCAAGAATTCCCTCCGAGGTGCTCCTGTTCCCCATAATACTACTTCGCTTAAATTATTTTTAATTGCATCATCAAATTTCCTAATCATTGCTGGTAGTACATGGGAGTTTTGTAGATCGAAATTGTCATTCTCTCCATACAAATTTGTCGGCATAACAGAAATAAAATTTGCGCCATATTGTTTGACATATGACTGACACAATACAATACCTGCAATTTTTGCAACAGCATATGCTTTATTTGTAGGCTCAATTTCCCCCGTAAGTAAATATTCTTCTTTTATTGGTTGAGTAGAATTCTTTGGGTAAATACATGAACTACCAAGAAATAATAATTTCTTCACATTGTTTTTGTATGCATTATCAATAACATTTGTTTCTATTTTTAAATTATCTACAATAAAATCCGCAGGGTAAGTATTGTTGGCAACAATCCCACCGACTTTCGCTGCAGCCAAAAAAACATATTCTGGTTTTTCAAACTCAAAAAATTTTTTTACTTCTTCTTGAGAAGTTAGGTCAAGGTCCTCACGATTTTTTAAAATTAAATTATGATACCCTTGTGTTTTTAATTCCCTCACCAAAGCTGAACCTACGAGGCCCATGTGTCCAGCGATATAAATTTTTGAATCTTTTCGCATATTATTTTAACTTCCATTTATTGACTATATTCTTTTTTGCCTCTATGCCTTCAGGATTATCCAGGGTTTTCTTTTCACTTAGTACTTCTTTAGCACTTGCGAGTTCATCCTTAGCCCTTTCAAAAAATTCTTGCCAATCCTTATCTCCAAGAGCAGCTAAAATTTGTGTATATTGCTCAATTCTCTTTATTGATGCTTCTCTGCTTGAGTCGCTCTCTATTAATCCTTTATCATAAAGGAAATCCATTTCCACACTTTCCACTTTCTCACCTTTTTTAATCGCCTCTACAACAGGCACCATAAGCGAGTCCCATAGGTCAGTTTTATCCCCTTCCTTATTATATTCCAAGAAATATTTAGCCCCTTCTTTATTAAAAACCTTTGGCCCGAACCATATATCTAATTTTTTATTAAATGATCCTTTTGTCTCCTTTTCAAGAATTTGTTGAAATTTGCCTTCGGCTCTTTTTTCTAAAAAACTTTGAACTTCTGGTAATTGATTCCATGCTTTCTCCCCCCTTTCTGGGATAATAATATTGGTCCCATTATTAATTTCTTCTTGTAAACGATGCAAATTTGCTTCATTTATAAAGTCGTCTTTCTCAACCTCAATCCATATAATTGTCGGGTTATCTATACCTTCAGTGTCTGCAATCTCTAAAGCCCTCTGGAAAGCCTCTCTACGCCCACCACCGAGAGTATTTGGATTGTCTTTGTTAACAAAAGTTAAATTCTGAAATTTTTTAAAACTATCGAGCATTTCGGTAGGCAGTCCACCATCATTACGTACAACCATTTTCACCCCTAGTTTCTCTGCGTTTGCAAATGTTTTGGGCCAAATCTTTGAACGGGACCTATACATTTCATTATCGGCATAATAAACTCCTGTAACAACTATAATATTTTTAAATTCATCTTTATTCATAAATTTAGGCTAAATAATCATTTACATTTAATCCACGCTCTTCAAATTCACCTTTCATCATTAAGTCAATCAAGTCTTTAAACTTTATTTCAGCTTCCCAATTCAATTTATTTTTCGCTTTTGTACTATCCCCTAACAATACATCAACTTCGCTTGGCCTGTAATACGCCTCGTCTATACTTATCAAAACTTGGCCAGATTTTTCATCTATACCTTTTTCATCCAAACCTTTACCCTCCCATTTAATATTGTATCCAAGTAATGTTGATGCATATTCTACAAATTCGCGCACGGAGTGTGTCTCGCCTGTTGCTATCACATAGTCATCCGGAGTATCTTGTTGGAGCATTAGCCACATTGCGCGCACGTAGTCATATGCGTATCCCCAGTCACGTTTTGCTTCCAAATTGCCTAAAAATATCTTTTCCTTTTTACCTAATTTAATATCAACCAACCCTTCCACAATTTTCTTTGTAACAAAAGTCCGACCACGACGAGGTGATTCGTGGTTGAAAAGTATCCCATTACAAACAAACATTTTGTATGCATACCGATAATTGGCACAAATATAATGCGAGAAAACTTTGGCGCAAGCGTATGGGCTAGCCGGATTAAATGGTGTAGTTTCCTTTTGAGGAGTTTCCAGAACTTTGCCATACATTTCGCTACTTCCAGCTTGGTAAAATTTGATCGGGTAAGTCTGCTCCTTGATCACATCGAGTAATCGTAGTGTACCAAGGGCATCAATATCTGCTGTATACTCAGGAATATCAAAACTCACGCGAACATGACTCTGCGCACCAAGATTGTAAATCTCATCAGGTTTACTTTTATTGATCATACTATTAATACTATTTGAGTCGGAGAGATCACCATAATGCAGAATCAAATTACGATCATTGATATGAGGATCCTGATATATATGTTCCAAGCGCTCAGTGTTGAAACTCGATGAGCGGCGTATCATACCATGGACCTCGTATCCTTTTTCTAACAAAAATTCAGCCAAATAAGATCCATCTTGTCCTGTAATACCTATGATTAATGCCTTTTTTTTGTTTTCCATAAATTTTAACTTTTTATTGATTTAAAATAATCATATGTAACCTGTAAACCTTCAGCCCTTTTAATCTTTGGCTCCCATTTAAGTATATCACGAGCTTTGGTAATATCAGGCTTCCTCTGTTTAGGGTCGTCTGTAGGCAGGTCTTTGTAAATTATCTTTTGATTTGAGCCTGTCAATTTGATAATTTCCTCTGCAAAATCTTTTATACTAATTTCCTCTGGATTACCAATATTTATAGGCATAGAATAATCGCTTAAAAGTAGCCTATATATACCATCAACTAAATCATCCACATAGCAAAATGATCTTGTTTGGCTACCGTCACCAAATACGGTCAAATCTTCACCTTTTAATGCTTGCCCAACAAAGGCAGGTAATGCCCTACCGTCATCTAGACGCATCCTTGGGCCATATGTATTGAATATGCGCACAATGCGTGTTTCCAAGCCAAATTGCCTATTGTATGCCATTGTTATGGCCTCTTGGAAACGCTTGGCCTCATCATAAACACTACGAGGGCCTACTGGATTAACATTACCCCAATACTCCTCTCTCTGGGGACTTTCCTTTGGGTCTCCATAAACTTCGCTCGTTGAAGCTATCAAGATCCTTGCCTTTTTAGCTTTTGCAAGTCCTAGTAAATTGTGGGTACCGAGTGATCCAACTTTCAAAGTTTCGATTGGAAATTTAAGATAATCTATCGGACTTGCAGGAGATGCAAAATGCAAAATATAATCAAGGTCGCCATCTATCTTTATAAATTCACAAACATCTTGTTCAAGAAAAACAAAATCATCTCTATCCAGCAAATGTTCAATATTTTTTTTATTGCCGGTGATTAAATTATCCATGCATAAAACACTATAGCCTTCTTTTAAGAATCTATCACATAAATGTGATCCGAGAAATCCTGCTCCACCTGTGATTAATACTTTTTTCATTTGATTATATTTCTACCAATACATTCATAATAAAATCCAAGACTCTTCATTTCGCTCGGTTCATAAATATTTCTGCCGTCAAATATTACTTTATTCTTCAAACTCTCTCCTGTTTTAGTGAAATCAGGGGATCGGAATTCTGGCCACTCTGTTAAAACTACCAACGCATCAGAATCTTGCAAAATTTCATATTGATCCTTACCATAAATAATTTTGTCTCCCAATACCCTCTTGGCTTCGTGCATAGCCTTTGGGTCATACGCGTATACACTAGCACCTGCATTGAGTAATTGATCTATCAACACAAGACTTGGAGCCTCACGCATATCATCAGTCTTTGGTTTGAAAGACAATCCCCATAGTGCGATCTTTTTGCCTTTCAAATCCTTGAAATAATTTGTTAACTTAACAAACATTATCTGCTTTTGATTATCATTTACCTCCTCAACTGCTTGCAATACTTTCATCTTATAGCCATTCTCATTGGCAGTTTTGATCAAAGCTTTCACATCCTTTGGGAAACAGCTTCCACCATATCCAGCACCTGGATAAATAAATTTATTTCCAATCCGACTATCACTCCCTATTCCACGGCGAACCATATTTACATCCACCCCCATAATGTCGCACAAATTGGCTATATCATTCATAAAGCTAATTTTAGTAGCAAGCATACTGTTGGCCGCATACTTTGTCATCTCTGCGCTTGGAATATCCATAAATATACATGGGTGACCATTAAGTAGAAATGGTTTGTATAATTTATTCATTACTTCCTCAGCTCTCTTTGATTCCACCCCAATTATAATCCTTTCGGGCTTCATAAAGTCCTCTACTGCTGCTCCCTCTTTTAGGAATTCTGGATTACTTGCTACGTCGAATTCAACTTTCACATTTCTTTTTGCAAGAGCATTTTGTACTGTTTCTTTTACTTTCTTGGCTGTTCCAACTGGAACCGTACTTTTTGTTACTACTACAGTATATTTATCTATATTGTTACCTATGGCGTCTGCTACTGCTAATACATGTTTGAGGTCTGCACTACCGTCCTCATCTGGAGGAGTACCTACAGCAATAAAAATTACTTCACAATCCTTAATATTTTCGCCGATTGAACTCTCAAATTGTAGTCGCCCTTTTTCGTAATTATTGGCGACAATCTCTTCCAAGCCTTGCTCGTAGATTGGCAAGATCCCTTTTTTGAGATTTTCTATTTTATTTATATCTATATCAACACAAGCAACCTCTAAGCCTACTTCAGCAAAGCAAGCTCCTGTAACCAGTCCAACATATCCTGTACCTATAACTGCAATTTTCATCTTATTAAAAAATTTAAATATTAATGCTCTGTATTTACATAATTTCCATTTTTTTCAAACGGGACAAGTATATTAGGCTATACTATTATACTTCTTCAATTCTATCAAGGCTTCTTCGAATTTGACATTTGGCTCCCAGTTCAACAATTCTCTGGCCTTTATGATATCTGCAGATGTAGCTCTTGGTTCAATCCGAGGGTCTATATATACAAACTCTCCACCTAGTAATTTGGCAATCTGATTTACTGAATACATTTCCTCTGTCCCAATATTTATTACCTCCCCTTTACCCACATTCTCCCCTGTCATAGCTATCAAATTTGCTTTTACAACATCGTCCACATGTACGAAGCTACGAGTCTGCTCGCCGTCCCCTGTTATAGTCATAGGCATATTACTCTTTTTCAAATCTAGGAACTTGGCAATTACCGAAGCGTATGCACCAGAGCTACTTTGGCGTGGGCCGTATACATTGAAATATTTTAAAGACACAGTCTCTAAATTATAAATTCTAGAATATAAGCTACAATATATCTCACCAATTAACTTATGGGTTCCGTATGGAGATAAGGGCTTCATTTCCATAGTTTCTACAAGTGGCAGAGTATCTTGGTTGCCATAGGCGGCGCTCGAAGCTGCAAAGAGTAATCTCTTTACATTCTTTACTCTACTCGCTTCCAAGACATTGAGTAGTCCATTTACATTTATATCGTGTGTCTCGATTGGATTGTGCATAGAATACTCGACTTGTGGCATTGCCGCTTCGTGAAAAACGTATTTTGCATTCTCAAATACTGGCAACAGTTTATCATAATCGCGTATATCTATATTGTGCATTATTGCTTTCGTGTTGATATTCTCCTCTTTGCCTGCCGACATGTTGTCTACAATATGAACCTCGTACCCATCGAGAATAAGGGCATCCACAATATGTGACCCTATGAATCCTGCTCCCCCTGTAACGATAACTTTTTCCATGTTTCGATTATATCACTTTAATCCTCCATACTAAAGACGAATCCTGGGATGTCCTTTTCT
>JAUPVU010000077.1 GCA_030916925.1 Patescibacteria group bacterium | reverse complement strand
CTTTTCCCCAATATTTAAACTTTCTCCATAAATATGAATTTCACGAATAATCGCTGCTCCATCCAATTCCTCAATAAAATGTGGTGAATCTTGATTAGGTAAAGATAAGCGTAAAAATCCTGCGATTTGATTTTCGTTTGTAACGAATTGTAAAAACTTTTCAGTAGAAACTGATGTGTCGTATTCGGCAACTTTTAATTTTAGATCCTCAAGGGCAACTTTTTTACCGCGAATTTCTCTATATCTAATTTCTTGAATATCAGCTTTTTGATTTTTAATATTTATTTCAACTGTTTGACGAAGATTAGTTTTTTTATTTCCAACAACAATATCTTGTGATCCTATGTCTCTAATCATTCGAGTAATTCTGCAGTAAAGTGGTGTTAATTTATATGCTTCTTCGAGAACATGTGTGAGTTCATCATGAGTATAAGGCTTCCAAAGACCTTTTTTGTAATATTGCATAAGTTCAGCGCTGGCAATCAATGAACATGGATAAATTTTTATTTCATCAGGCTTAAATCTAGGATCGCTGAAGATTTTCCTATAATCTTCAATATCCTTTTCTGGGGTAGAACCATATAGATTTGGCATCCAGTGAGCGTGAATTTTAAATCCTGCCCGCCGAAGAATGCCGACTGCATTTGCAGTAACAGAAGAATCATGTCCTCTCTTATTAAGTGCCAATACCTCATCATCTAAGCTCTGAAAACCAATTTGTACTTTGGTCGCTCCAAGTTTTCGAATCCGAATAACTTCGGTTTCCGTTATTTCATCGGGCCTTGTCTCAATCACAAGTCCAATACATCGAGTTTCTGATGATTCATTTTGTGAATGGACATTAAATAATTCGTCCCACGTTGCATGTTCAGTTTCTGATTGTGATTTTTTTGGAAGTATCGCCATTGAAACGATCTGATTATAAGTTTTATTGAGTTCAGTACCGTCGACTTCTTCTAATAATTTATCCTCGAACGGAATGTCCATTTTGGTTTCAATTGGATTTGGTAACGTAAAAGTATCGAAATCATTCATGGCGTCAAAGCATCTTTTAACAAACCATATTTGATAGGGTTCAGGGTATGATGTCCAGGTTCCGCCAAGAATAATTAGTTCTATTTTGTCAGTTGAGTGACCGAGTGCTTTATATGCAACGAGTCTATTAAAAGTTTGTGCATACGGGTCGAATCTATTTCTAGTTGCTCTTTGTGCTCCGGGTTCATCTGATAAATAGCTTTTTGGCATCCGAACATCGTTTGGACAAAAAATACATTTTCCAGGACATGGAAATGGTTTCGTAAGAACGGTAACTGGAGTTACTCCTGATATAGATCTTACTTCTTTAGATTTTAGATTTTGTCTCAATGTCTTAAGCTCGTGTGGCGTTAAAGTAAGTTGGCTTGTTTTTAAAAATTCAATTAGCGATACGGTCAGATCGCTTTTTTTAAAAATTCCATTATCTCCCTTTGGAAACTGCCTAAATGCTGTCTGGATGTCTTTATCATCAGCATTTTCCATTTTGGCCAGCTTGTAGATTAGCGGTATAGTCTGATTTTTATTTTGATTTATGTCAAAATGATAGCTATTATTCATATGAATGCCGAAACGATAGACTCCATTATAAGGTTAAACAACAACTTCTACAAAAAGGTCGCCCAAAGCTTTTCAAATACCAGGCAACATCCTTGGGATGGATGGAAGCGGGTTTTGACTTATATAGAAGAAAACCACGTACAAACTATACTAGATTTCGCTTGTGGAAACGGCCGTTTTCTAGATTACCTAATTTCTCAAAATATTGAGCCTAAATATACTGGAGTCGACTCAAATGAAGACTTGCTTGGTATTGCAGAAAAACATCATCAACGACACAGATTCTTTAATCGTGATTTGTTATACGAAGAATTACCGGGCCGGGAAAAATATGACATGATAGTTTCTTTTGGATTTATGCATCACATTCCAACGGAGGAAATGAGGGAGCAAGTTATTGCCAAGTTGTTCGGTTTACTAAATGAGAAAGGGATTTTAATTTTAACTTTCTGGAGTAATCCAAATAGAAGAGGAATAATTTCCCTTGATAAATTGTCTGGTGAAGCACTTAGACTAAATAGTGAAATGGGTGAGAATGATTTCTTTTTTGGATGGGATAATCTTGAGGGTGCGGTTCGGTACTGTCATTTATTTAATCAGGATGAAGTCGTAAGTCTTCTGAATAAATACAGGAATTTTGAATTATTCAATGCTGATGGAAAAACTGGTCAGGATAATATATATGCAGTAATTAAGAATATCTAATTTTCTATTAGATTTATTCCAGCAACAGCATAATGTGTTGATCCTGTTTCTGATCTAGATTTATCAGAAGTGTCTCCTTGTTCTATTGTAATTCCATATGAGAGTTGTACTGCTAATTGATAGGCTTCGGACTCTGATATAACGAAATCAATTATATCTGGCTCATATGGTGTAAATACTGACCAGATTCTTCCTTTACCTGGACCTTCTAGTATACTGTGCCTCGTGATTTTACCGTTCTCAAGTGTTTTAGTTTCTTTGATGAAAACCTGGCCATTATTATTGGGTTCTTGAACGGTCGATTCCCACCCCTCTGGTTCTGCACTTAAGCGAATTAATTCATCTGAGAGTTGTTGATGATTCCATCTTTCCGCCTCGGTTGTAAAAGTGTGTCCAACTGGTTCCTTTTTCCCCTCTTCTTGGGTGCCATATTTTGTTATGACTCCGGCAGAACCACAAACTAACCTTCCATTTACAATAACAGGTTTTATTTCTATTCTTTCACGTCCGCTATTATTACCAGTTTCAGTGGTACGCTTAATATATATTCCACTCTTAGATCTTATGATTTCCTCATATCCGTAGTATCCAATCCGGTTTCTTTCAATTAGACCCGGATGTTTGTTAAAAAATTCGTCCCAAACATTTGTTGGTTGCAGACTTTCACTTGATTCCATAGACGGTAATTATACTACTATAATAATTATTCTTTCGGTATGATGTACTAGATGGAGAATTGGCCCGTATATTTTAAAGACAGACTAACAATTTCGAATTTAAATTGCGCGAACGCTGTTGCATGTCTTTGGACTCCCAAAGACACAATTGAAAAGCTCACTATTCCCGAAACCTATTGCGTTCTTGGTCAACTATATACCAAAAAAGGAATCAACTATCTATTAAGAAATATTTTAGCTAATCCGTTTATAAAAAATATTTACCTGGTGGGAAATGATTTGATGCAAAGTGGCGAAGCGCTAGTTAAGTTTTTTGAAAATGGAGTCGATGAAAATTATAAAATAATCGGTGATGATTCCGCTGTAATTGATAAGGAAATTTCATTAGAAAAAATAAATCTCTTGAGAAAAAAAGTTTCATTAGTAGATTTACGTGGAGCCGATAAATTAACTTCACTTAAAACTGAGATAAAAACCAACTATGACATCTCATTATGGTCTGAGCCAGAGATTTTCGACGAACCTCCACCTCCTGATATTTCGGTGTTTCCATCAGAAGTAGATTTAATGCGAATTCGTCGTTCAACTATATCAGAGGCTTATTTATCGGTTCTTAAGCACGTCATGCAATTTGGCTTAGAATCGGAGCCTGTTATAAATTATGTTTCAAACACTTCAAAATCTATGAAGGAATTGTTGAATCTCTCGGTAATTATTACTGAGGAGGACGTTGAAATGCCAAATGTTCCAAGTTATATGCCGTTTAGTGCGACTGACTTAGATAACTACTACAAAGGATTTTTTAATCCCGATAAAATGACAGAGGATTATACATACGGGGAGAGATTATTTAACTTCGCGAATGAGGAAATTAATGAATTAAAAAAAATATATCCTCACTTAAATATCGATCGCTTTCAAAAATATTTTCCCGAGGGAGGAATTGACCAAGTAGCAATTTCCATAATTCGTAAATTACAGGGTTTTAAACATGACAAAGGAGCCATCGCATTACTTGGAAATCCCTTCATAGATGTTTTTCCACAAAGACCTTCAAAAAAAATTCCATGTCTGTTTTTAATCCAATGTCAGATCTATCAGGATAAATTGAATATGACGGCATATTTCAGAAGTAATGATATGTACAACGCTTGGCCACTAAATGCATTTGCTTTGAGAAAACTTCAAAAAGAAATTTCTGAAAAACTTGATTCGAAACTTGGTTCACTAATTACGATTTCAAACATGGCTCACATTTACGAACATAATTATTCGGATGCGAAAAAAATAATTGACGAGAATTATAAAGGCAATTGTGAATGGGATCCAAGAGGAAATATAATTGTCGAGGTTATTAATGAAGAAATTGTAGCCAAATTAATTTCACCTGAAGGAACAGAAGAATTAAGGGAATGGCGAATTGACGGAATGTTACCTCATGCGGCCAGAGATTTATCATTTTTAATTGATAAAGATTTAGCAGTTTCGACTTTTGGTAATGCACTATATTTGGGAAGACAATTTGAGAGAGCTGAGACTGCAATAAAATTGAAATTAAATTTTAAACAGGATAACGCACTGGATTTTGAAAAAGTCTAGTTTGCAAAGAGAGATTGGAATGCTATTACGAGTAATAAAGAGCTAACCGCGACGAGAACTCCTTGAGCAATGATATCTTTAACTTTGTCGTGATGTGAATTCTTAGCAGGCATATTACATAAATTGTATACTAAAAATCTACGAAAAGGTATAATCTTAAACAAGTAAATAATTATTTAAAACTATGGATCTAATATACTTTTTGTTAATACCAGTTGCTTTAGCAGCTTTCGTTTGGTTTTCGTATAACTCATTAGTTAAATTAAGACTACGTGTAAAAGAAGCATGGGCTGACATAGATGTTCAACTGAAGAAAAGATACGATTTGTTACCTGATTTAATCGAAACAGTTAGAAAAGCTACTGCAGTAGATGAGCAGATTTTGACAAAAATCACAGAACTCAGATCTAGAGCTATGGAAGATTCCGCAAAGGGAGTAAATCTACAAGAAAGAGCTCAGGTTGAGAATCAACTTTCGAGTATGATGAGGGATGTAAAAGTTCAGGTTGAAGCATACCCACAAATTGGATCTCACCAAGAATTAACTAATTTGATGGATAAAGTTACTGAAATCGAAGAGAAAATCGCCTATTCGAGAAGGTTTTATAACGCAAATGTTAAAGATTACAACACTCAAGTTGCGATGTTTCCAAGTAATATTGTCGCTGGAGTTTTTAACTTTTCTTCTGAACAGTTTTTCGCCGCAAATGAAGCTGAGCGTGAAGATATAAAAGTCTCATTCGATAAGTAATTTTAAATCGTAATGACCATATATTCGCAGATAAATTCTAATAAGCGTAAAACCGCATTTATAATAATAGGTTTTATGATGTTTATATCCTTTTTGGGATATTTATTAGGAGAATATTATTATGGATATGGCATGGGACTTAGTGTAATGGGAACCGCATTTGTTTTTTCTGCGGTTAGTGCTGTATCCAGTTATTTCTTTTCAGATAAAATGGTACTGGGTATTTCGGGCGCTAAAAAAGCCGATCCTTCTCGTGATTCTGCCTTATATGGAATTGTTGAGAACCTTTCGATTGGTTCTGGATTACCCAAAACGCCTGATTTATATATTATTGATGACTCTGCCCCAAATGCTTTTGCGACTGGACGAGATACTAAACATTCCGCAATAGCTGTAACTTCAGGTTTAATGCAAAAGCTTAATAAACGACAAATAGAAGCAGTCTTAGCACACGAAATCTCACATATTAAAAATTACGACATATTATTAATGACGATTGTTGTAGTTTTGGTTGGCTCAGTAACAATGCTGGCCAATTTTTTGTTTCGCGGTAGATTATTTGGTTCTAGCGATAGTAATCGAAGTAGCGGTGGAATAATTTTGTTAGTTGCACTTGTTTTGGCTGTTATAAGCCCAATTATTGCGCAGTTAATTAAACTTGCTGTGTCTCGAAGTAGGGAGTACTTGGCTGACGCTTCTGCTTCACTACTTACAAGAGATCCAGATGGACTTGCCGAAGCACTTGCCATTATTGCTAATGATCCTGAGGCTCTCGAAGTTGCAAATGAAGCAACTGCTCATTTATATATTTCTAATCCTTTAAAAAAAGGAGTTAACGCAGACTGGTTTGCAAATTTGTTTAGTACACATCCTCCAGTACAAGAGAGGATTTCTAGACTCAGGGCAATGTAATTATGATTACCAAAGAAGAAATTTTAAAAATCGCAAAATTAGCTAATTTAGAATTAACCGAGGCAGAAATAGAATCATTTACCCCACAAATTTCTAATATAATTGGCTATTTAAATAAACTTAATCAAGTTGATGTCACTTCTGTTGAACAAGATTTTACCGTTTTAAAGGATGCAAAAAATCGTTTTCAAGAAGGTGAACCTACTTCGCTAGAAAGAAAAGACGCATTGAAGAATGCAAAAGAACATTCAGATAAATATTTTTCAACAGATCGAGTTTTATGATATCTATCAACAATTTTCATAATAAAATATTTAATAAAGAAAAAACAGTTGTTCAATTAATTTCTGAATTTTTAGACAATATTGAAACAAATAATCCGAAATTAAATGCCTTTCTATCTATTACAAAAGAAACCGCCTTACAAAAAGCCGGTATATTAGATGAAGAATTATCAAAATCTTCACGTGATGAAATATTAAAGAATAAACCTCTTTTCGGAATTCCAATTGCTCACAAAGATATCTTTTCAACAATAGGTGTTGAGACTACAGCGGCATC
>JAUPVU010000076.1 GCA_030916925.1 Patescibacteria group bacterium | reverse complement strand
TTATCCGTTGAAGAAAAGTTAAAGTTAATAAATAGTGTTGGCGAAGAAATCGTCACAATTGATGAGCTTAAAAAGCTACTTGAATCAAACAAACCTTTAATAGCATACGATGGCTTTGAACCAAGCGGCCGTATTCATCTAGCCCAAGGAATTCTTCGAACTATAAATGTAAATAAAATGACAGATGCTGGATGCCACTTTAAAATGCTTGTAGCGGATTGGCATGCCTGGGCAAATCATAAATTGGATGGTGACATGGAAAAAATAAAAATAGCAGGAGAATATTTTATAGAAGTTTGGAAAGCCTGTGGAATGAATTTAGACAAAGTAGAATTTGTATGGGCCAGTGACCTCGTTAAAAAGCCGGGATATTGGGACACCGTTATGAAAATTGCGGTTACAAAAAATCTCCCAAGAATTATACGTACAGTAGAAATTATGGGGCGTCAGGAAAGCGAGAGTCTTAGTGCATCACAAATTCTATATCCATTAATGCAAGCTACCGATATTTTCATGTTAGAAGCCAATATTACTCAGCTTGGCATGGATCAAAGAAAAGTAAACATGCTAGCACGTGAAGTGGCAGAAGAATTAGGATACGAAAAACCTATTGTTGTAAGTCATCATATGATGCTAGGTCTTCTTCCTCCTGGTGAGAAAAATGACAGCGAAGATGCGGCGGACAGATCGATACGATTAAAAATGAGCAAATCAAAACCAGATAGTGCAATATTTATGACTGATTCGGTAGATGAGGTAAAAAGAAAAATAAATAATGCTTGGTGCCCAGAAGGTGACATAATCGACAATCCAGTACTTGAGTATTGTAGATATATTATCTTCGAAAAAGAAACACAAATGACTATCGAAAGACCAGAAAAATTCGGCGGTAATAAACAATACTCGTCATATCAAGAATTAGAATCAGATTTTGCATCTAAAAACCTACACCCAATGGATTTAAAAGGCGCATTAATTTCTTATATAAATAAATACCTTGAACCAGTCAGAGCACATTTCGATAATAACGAAAAAGCTAAAATGCTTAAAGACCAAGTAGAATCGTTTACAATAACAAGATAATGAAAATCTCTAAAAAACTTAAACACATACCAATTAAGCGGATCCTAAGAACTTCGCTTATATTGATTGCAATGGCAGCATTGCTTGCAACTATGGCAGCACCGTTTCTAATTTAAATTCCTATGGTAAGTCTTAACGACAATATCGGAACAGTAAAAGGCATTGGACCTAAATATCAGGAATTGTTGTCTAAACTTAATATAAATAAAGTAAGAGATTTAATTTATCATTTTCCATTTAGATACGAAGATCGCACAAAAATTTATAAAGTTAGCGAACTCACTCCAAATGAAGAACATACGACTATTGGGGTGATTACTAAACTTAATAATTTATTCACAAGAAATGGTTTTCGAATAACTAAAGCAACTTTAAAGGATGTTTCGGGCGAGGCAGACTTAGTTTGGTTCAATCAATATTTCATATCAAAAACTTTAAAAATAGGGGACCGACTACTTGTTTCAGGAAAAATCGACCAAGATAATCGGCGTCCAACTTTTAACAGTCCAGAGTGGGAGTTAATTGGAAACGATGATGATGAACTACAACACATGGGATTGATACCAAGATACAATACAACAGATGGTATTACTTCAAAATGGATATCCAAGAAAATACAGGAACTCCTATCTATTATTGAAATTGATGACTTGTTACCTGCTTCAATTCGTGACCAATATTTCTTAATTCATATTGATGATGCGTTAAGAAGAATTCACGCACCAAAAGATTACCCGGAGCTGGAAAAATCCAGATACAGATTAGCTTTTGATGAATTACTTTGGCTACATCTTAGAGGAATTAAAATACGAACTGATTGGAATAATAAAAATACAGGTCACAAAATCACTATGACAGAAGACGCTTATAAGACTTTCCAAAATAATCTAGGATTTGAATTAACAAAGGGCCAAGAGAATTCCATACAAGAAATATTTAAGGATTTAAGCGATACAATACCGATGAACAGGTTACTACAGGGAGATGTGGGAAGTGGTAAAACGGCGGTTGCAGAAGCCGCCATCTTGGCAACGTTATTATCAGGCTTTAGCGCACTACTAATTGCACCAACTCAGGTACTTGCAAAACAACATTATGAAAAAATGCATAAAAATATTGCAGCTTTAGGTTTTGATACAGACTTATTAACCTCAAATGTAAAAATACAAAAGAAAGAATTTAATAAACAACAATTAATAATTGCGACTCACTCAATCCTTCACCACCTTGAAGAATACAAAAATATTGGGCTAATCATAATTGATGAGCAGCATAAGTTCGGCGTCGCCCAGAGATCCAAAATTATCGACCATTATACCGACCAAAATATAGTACCAAACTTATTAACCATGACGGCGACGCCGATACCCCGAAGCCTCGCCTTAACATTCTATGGTGACTTAGACTTGTCAGTTATTGGTGAACTTCCTTTTGGCAGAAAACTAACTATTACGAAAGTTATTGAGGAAAATGGAAGAAAGGATGTATATAAAGAGATAGATTCCCTAATTTCTGAAAGAAATCAGCTATTTGTAGTCTGTCCATTCATACAAGAATCTCAAGTCGATACACTTAAAACCGTAAAAGCAGCCGAGGCCGAATTCGAGAAATTCAAAAAGATCTTTTCAAATAGAAAAGTAGACCTTCTACATGGCAGAATTAAAAACAAAGACGAAATTCTTCTTAAATTCGTTAATGGCGAATCAGACATCTTAGTTACTACTCCGGTTATTGAAGTTGGAGTAGATATTCCTAATGCAAATATGATTTTAATTGAAACGCCAGAACGGTTTGGGTTAGCTTCATTACACCAGTTAAGGGGTAGGGTAGGCAGAAGGCAAAAACAAGGCTTTTGTTATCTGATGGCGAGTGAGAATATTCCTGAAGGATTAAACCGCCTAAGAAATTTAGAAAAAATATCCGATGGAAACAAACTTGCCGAGATAGACCTAAAAGTGAGAGGCCCAGGAAATATGTACGGCATAGAACAACATGGATACATGCAGCTAAGTTTGGCGGATATTACCGATGTGGAAATGGTTAAAAAGACAAAAACTGCCGCCATGGATATATTTGAAAATAGGCACAAATACCCTATACTATTTAACGCACTGAGTGAAATGATTTATATCGATGACCAATAAACTAACATTACGAATAACTAGCGGACATTTTAAGAATTACAAGTTAGATGTCGGACCTATGACTAAACCTGTAAAAGAGGTTGTAAAACTTGCGGTTTTTTCCAAATTAGCCGGTCACCTCACCGAAGCTAAATGCCTCGATTTATTTGCTGGAAGTGGAAATCTAGGAATAGAAGCACTAAGTAGGGGAGCTTCACACGTTAAATTTGTGGAAATAAGTGGCGTGGCTTGTAAGATCATCGAGAGTAATATTCTCAACGCTTTTCAAAAATTTCAAATTGATAAACCAGCCAATAAGTACGAAATCATTAGAAAAGACTCCCTAGACTTTGTATCGAACGACATGGAACATTACGACATCATATTCTTGGATCCGCCTTACGATAGCCATAACACACATTTAATCAAAAATATTAACCAATTAATGCATAAAGACAGTGCATTAGTCTTTTTTAGAGATAAAAACATATCACTTAATATATCAAACATAAATCCAGCACTAATCATCGAAGATTCTAGATCATATGGCCTTACTATGATTGATTTTATTAAGCTGATATAATATGATTTACAGGTTATGGCAGTTCCAAAACGTAAAACATCAAAATCAAGAAAAAACAACCGAAGAGCACATCATGCTCTAAAGGCTATTCCTTTGAAAAAATGTCCAAAATGCGGCGCCGCCGTAAAGCCTCATACAATTTGCCAAAATTGTAATAATTACACAAAATAATAGATGAAAACCTCTTCTGACCCAAGACATCAAGCACGAAAGATTGCTTTATCTGTCGTATATTCTGTTTTAAATATGGGAGAAAGTGATTTCACTGGTGCCGACAATGAAATCATCACTACAACGACTGATGCCTTACAAATCGAAGGTTACGACGAAAAAACACTAAATTTTATATTGGATGGTTTGACTAAACAATATTTACCCCTAACAGCACTAATAAAAAAACACAGCGAAGAATGGGAGACAGAAAGCATGTATAAAATTGACTTAGCAATCCTACTTATAGCTACATTAGAGCTTTCAAATAAAAGTGCACCTGTTAAAGTTATAATAGATGAGGCTGTAGAGCTTGCCAAAGAATTTGGCCATACAGAGTCATCAAAGTTTATAAATGGAGTTTTAGCAGGAGTTACCAAAGAGATTTATGGAGATACAGGACCTACAAAAAATTGAAAAAATTATTGGAGTTAAATTTTCTAATCCCGATTTATTAAGAAAAGCATTCGTACACCGATCATACTTAAATGAATCCGAATACACACTAGAATCAAACGAAAGATTAGAATTTCTAGGTGATTCAATTCTTCAATTTCTTAGCTCTGCATATTTGTATGAGCACTATAAAGAAATGGCAGAAGGGGAATTAACCAATTTAAGATCCCGAATCGTAAATACAGAGTCATTAGCAGAAGAGTCTGCAAGACTTGGATTTGGCGATTTCTTGCTCATTTCTAAAGGTGAGAAATCGAATGTATCTGAAAGTCGTCATCTCTTAGCCAACACATTTGAATCGGTACTTGGAGCAATTTATCTTGAAAAAGGAGTACTAACTTGTCAAAAATATCTAGACAAACAGCTTTTTCATAAAATCTCAAAGATTCTAGAAACCGGACAACTCAAGGATTTTAAAAGCTTATTTCAAGAGTACGCACAGGAAGAATTCGAAATAACACCGACATACAAAGTCATGACTGAAGATGGGCCAGATCACCAAAAGAGCTTTGTTATAGGAGCTTACTTAAGGGATAGGCTAATTGCTTCTGGATCTGGTACTAGCAAGCGGAATGCTCAGCAAGAAGCCGCTAGGGCTGCTCTACAAAGCCTACAGAAGAACATGGCTTGATATAGAGCTACGTCCATATTATAATAGTAATCTATGGTTAGTTTAAGACTTACAAGAGGCGGAAAAAAGAACGCCCCAGCATACAGAATAATAGCAACTCATAAACGCTCGAAAAGAGATGGCGGATTTTTAGAAATCTTAGGCCATTACAATCCATCTGAGAATCCTGTTAAATTTGAATATAATAAGGAAAGATATGAGCACTGGATAAAAACAGGTGCAATCCCAAGCGACGCAGTATCCCAATTAGTTCGAGGATTATATAAATATACTCCTTACAACAAGGGCAAAGCTGCTGTAGATAATGTTGTTGAAAAATCTGAAGCGACTCCTGTCGCTGAGGCTGAAACTACGACTGCAGAAGCTCCAACCGCAGAATAATAAAATGAAGGATTTAATCCTATACATAGTACAAAACATTGTAAGCAATCCAGATGAAGTTACAGTTGAAGAATCGTTAGAAGAGAAGTTCGGTAAAACATATAAAGTGTTTACAATCAAAGCCGCTAAAGAAGATATTGGTAGCATTGTAGGAAAAGCAGGAAATACTATTCAAAGTATAAGAAATTTAATAAGAATTAAAGCAATCAAGCAAAAAGAATTTGTGGATGTACGTGTCGCTGACTAAGATTTATTTTAAATCACCACTAAATTAAAATGGGATAACGGGGGATTCCTCCTCGAGAAAACCATCTTGTTCTATTGGAAAAACGTTTATATCTTCTTCTACTACATCCTGCATAAGCAATGGGTCTATAAAAGGTTTTTCTCTCCCCAACTGTGTTTCGAATAACGAAGTATCTAGATCATAATAAGTCATTTGTCCAAGATCATTTAAGAGCGTACCAAAGTCAGTAGATCCTTTAGCTACTAAGGCTTCAATTGGAAGTTCACTTATCTCTGGGTTTTTCATATAGTACCCAATTAGAGTGATATTAATTTCGTACAATTGATTTGTAAATTCGGTTAGAGTAACAATTCCATCTGAACTTTCTGGCTGTGGGGTGGCGATAATTTCGATCTCTTGTTCTGTTTCAGGAGGATCATAAGCCGTTACCTTAATTTCTCCGACAGACTGTAGCCTTTGAGATCTTTCAATATTTTGAAGAAACGATATTAAATTAGCATAATTTCCGCGAATTTGCGCTCTTATGTTAATACTTTTTGCTCTGGTAGAGTCGCTCTCTTGCTCAGAATCTTGTAGGTTATTAGTCGTAACACCACTAAAATCATTTCTAATTAGGTCTAATTCACTCAAACGAGTAATAATCGCAACTTGATTCAATAACTGCGGAATATTTTCTTCAATAGGAATAGCTCGTTGAGAAAGTGCCGTATTACTTTCTATTTCACTTTGTAAATCCGACAAACCTTTTAAATAATCATAGTGTGCAAGTACTTTATCTAGTTCAGCTGCTGTTTCGGCTACCTTTGCGGTATTTTCAACATACTTATTATATTGAGGAATAATAAGTAGCACGATTATTAATACAGTTGCCACAAAAGAAACAATAAGAAATATATAATTTAGAACCAAGCCAAGGCTAAAACTAAATCCTCTGGATCTACGAGGTACAGCGGGGCTAGGGTTAGAATTCATTGACTTATAAAGCCCGGAGTATCCCGAGCTTACATCAGATTTTGCGATTTTCTCATTTTCTTGATTATTAGGCATATTTTGAGGCATCAACTGGCTAGTCATATTTGCTGACATACTTGGAATTTCGTGTAAATTTTGTTTATTATTATCTTCCATTTAATACTTCACTATTTACCATGATTCCCAACTCAAAGGTAACAAGTCCTTTCTCTTTGTCATAAGTAGCATTTTTCAGCTTAACATCACTGAATAAATTAGAACTTCCATCATCTGGATTCTTTAAAAGTTCTACCTTATACAATTCAATTGGATCATACGTGCCAGGGACAGTTCCTCTTAGCATTAAATTTTTCTCTTTACTATATGACCATTCAACAATTGTTACATTGGAGGGAAGCCGTTTATACAATTCAGAAGAAAGTATAGATATAATCCCCCGATTATTTATTATATTATCAGCATTTTCTAATCTTAGACCCAACATATACCCATCTTCTCCAAATTTCTTTAATTCAGAAATCCCATTACGTTTTATTTCTGTCTCTGTAATATTTGTATGAATTTTACGATCTAATGTTAAATTGTAAAAAAGAAAACCTGCGGCTACTAATGCAACACATAACATTATTATCAAAGATGCACGAGTACCTACTTTTTTAGTATATTGAACTTTTTTCTCTTTAACGATTGAATCCGGTATGAAGTTTATATCAGTTTGGGCAGGCATATTGAGTTACTTAAATTATTTTAGCATAGTCCCAGCTACAGAAGTAAATATTGGGGCTAAAAACTTTAACAAAGATTTTTGCTCGACGTTCGAAATATCTAATTGTTTCCATGGATCTGCATAGGAAATTTCTTGACCAACCTTATTAATTAGGTAAACTACAAAATTTGGTATTACGGCACCACCCCCTGAGATTACTATGCTTTTAATTTTGTTCTGTTCTCCTAATTTAGAAAATCTGATTCTTTCTTCAACATAAGTTTGGAATTTCTGCATTTCTTGAATAATTACTGATAATACAGGTTCAACCGGCGCTTTAATTTTTTCACCTAATTGAGTGTTATTAAGACCGTATGTGTAAAGATAGTTTTCTGCCTGCGATTTTGTTAAACCTAATTCCTCAGAAATACTTTTAACCAGAGTCGAAATTCCAATATTCATGGTTCTAACGAACCGTACCGATCCATCAACTGTCAAAATAAAATCGGTGTAGGATGAACCAATTTCAACAATTATTGTTGGTATTTCGTGTTGCTCATAAGATAGAACACGAGATGAAGTTGTTGAATTTGGCTCTAATCCTTCAATTTCAAGGCCAACCTTGTTCATTAAATAAATATATCCCTCAACAAATTGCTTTGGAACTGCAACGAGAAGGACGTCCATCGTACCTTTTTTTTCACCAGATGCAAAGTTTACTGCTCTTGGCATAAATCCAACTTCAACAGGGCTTTTGGGATCATACAAGTTCTCTTTAATAACCGTATATTTCACAATAGTCTCTGATATTGGTTGAGGAAGGTGTTCTTCAGCAACAAATTCGATTGCTTGTTGTATATGCTTATCACCAGTAACTAT
>JAUPVU010000075.1 GCA_030916925.1 Patescibacteria group bacterium | reverse complement strand
GAACACTACCTCTGCTTCAAGCCAAAAAACTAGTAAAACAGTTCAGGTTTCAAAACCTAAATCACAACCTAAAACTCGTGCGTCATAACTATGAATAAACTTAAGTTTCTAACATTTTTGTTTTCGATATCAATTTTCATACTTCTTATTAGCTTAGTATCTTCAAAAGATAGCTACTTAAATGTCGGACCCCAACCTGTTATCGCAGACCATGATGATGATTATGAAGAGGATGAGGATGAAGATGAAAGGGAAGAAGAAGACGATGATGATGATTATGAAGAGGATGACTACTACGAATATATTACGGAACCCTCTGAGAATTCCACAATAAACACGCAGGAGACTCCTACTCCAACCTACATCAAAGTAGTTGATCAGGGATATGAAACCGATTCAGATAAAGATTTATTAGTAGATGCAATTGACCCACATCCTCAAATTCCTGAAATCAATTTTTTTACCGACTCTGATGGTGATACGGTCTCCGATGCATATGATACCTATCCTGGTAAAGATGATTTCACCTATGTCGAGTTTCAGGATATTGATGCGGACGGAATCCTCGACTCTATAGAATAAAATAAATGATTACTGTTGAAAGAAGCCTCCATAGAGAGATTATGGCTACTGATATCTACATTGCTATCAGTTCTGCAAAATACACTCAAGAAGAGATTGAGGGGGATATAGAAGAGGCCGTTTCTCAACTCAAGAAGTTTGAGCACCGATTTAGTAGGTTCAATAATGAAAGCGAATTAAGTCAATTTAATAATTCCAGCACATTTAAAGCAAGCCAAGAGTTTATAGATTTATTAAAAGTTTCTCTTGAATATTATTTAAAAACTGAAAAGCTATTTAATCCTGCTTTACTGCCGATTTTGCTACAAGAAGGATACACTCATAGTTTTTATAGTAAGAATCAGAAAAGTGTTCAAGATCTTAATACCCTAGAATACAGCTATAATTTTGAGGAAATAAAAATAAATACACAAACTAACTTAATTTCCAAACCTATTAACATGAAAATCGATTTTGGAGGAATAGGGAAGGGATATATGGTAAATATTTTATCTAAGTTTCTTCAAAACAAATATGAGGATTACTGTATAGACCTTGGTGGTGACATGTATCTAGGTGGAGAGGATAAGCAAAATAACTATCCTTATTGGGCCATAGAAATTGAAAATCCTCTTTCTGTGGACTTAGAAATGCCAACTCTTATATTACGAGATATGGCTGTCGCAACCTCAGGTGTGAATCGACGAAATTGGCGAAGGGGTAATATAACCAGAAATCATATAATAAATGAAAAGGAAGGAAGCCTCAATAATGATCTGTTATGTGTAACCGTTCTCTCAGACGATTGTATTAAATGCGATATATTTGCTAAAGTTCTATTGATTTTAGGTCTGAATGCAGGAGTAGAATATAGTGAAGAACATAATTTACCAGCGATATTTGTTGGTAAAGATAATTCCTTAGTTATTAATAAAAATGCACAAAAATACGTTTGGACTGAGTAACTTAATACTAATTGTTTTTACAATTGGTATATTTTTATCCCTATCATCAATATCATTTGCACAATCTGATTTTGCAGAAGATAGCGACCTTGATGGTATTAGCAATGACGCAGAATTAAATACATATAAGACGAATCCTAACGATCCAGATACTGATAAAGATGGGGTTCTGGATTATATTGAGATAGTTATTGATAAGACAAATCCCAATGATATCAGCTCATCTCACTTAACTGAAATTTCAGCTGATACACTAATAAGTCCAAGGGACCCAATCGTCTGGTACCTAAGTCGAATATCTGGAATAGGTGCCTTTATTATGTTTACAATGGTGATTTCAATGGGTTTGTTAATGACATCAAAATTGCTACTAAAAGTACGGTTTCTAAAAGCTCCTGACGCTTTACAATTACATAGCTTTAACGCATCAATAGTAGCTTTCACATTAATGCTAATCCATTTTTCGTCGTTAATTTTTGATGATTTTATAAAACTAGAACTAAGAGAGATTTTTGTTCCTTTTATTTTAGACAGGGATACAAATAGTTCCTTAGGATTCAATCTTCGATTTCCAGTAGGTTTTGGAGTATTAGCATTCTATTTTGCATCTGTTCTTGTTATAACCTCTCAATTAAGAAAAAAGATTGTATCAATTAAAGTTTGGAGAAAACTTCACTATTCAAGCTTCATATTTTATTTACTATTTCTAGTTCATGCAATATTTGCGGGTACCGATACGAAAGAACCCTGGATGATAGGAATATACGTATGGTCAGTTACTCAGGTGACTGCACTAATTCTACTTAGAATATTTGGAAAAAAATACTTTCTACCAAAGGTTGCACCAGTTAGTACTCTACCAACCACGGGAATTCAGCCAACACCTAAAGTTGATACTTTACACAATACTTCAGTTACTCCTAAAAGATTCGAGTTTTCACTTATGCAAAAATCAATGTTAAATGAAAAAGTTATGTTACTTAAGTTATCTCTTATAAATCCCTCAGAAATCACTTTTACTTCTGGCCAATTCTTAAATATTAAAGTTAACGATAAACAATATAGGTCCTATTCAATTAGTTCAATTAGTTCTGAAAAAAGATTCGTGGAAATTATAGCTGCAGTAGGTCATGAAGGAGTTGGGGCCAATTACTTTAAGAATATCCAAGTAGGAGATAAAGGCGAGTTTATTGGTCCATCTGGTAAATTTATCCTAACTCAAGTCCTTTCCTCAAATTTAGTCTTTATTTCAACTGGAACAGGAATAAGCCCACTAATCTCTATGCTAAGAAACCTT
>JAUPVU010000074.1 GCA_030916925.1 Patescibacteria group bacterium | reverse complement strand
TTAACAAGTTCCGCTAATTTTTTTGAAGTGGTTCCTCGAACGATTGAATCATCAATTATAATTACTCTTTTTCCTTTTACAGTATGAGGAATTAAATTAAGTTTCATGCTAACACCCGAGTGTCGCTGTTTTTGAGCTGGCTTTATAAATGTTCTGTGAATGTACCGGTTCTTTATTAGGGATAATTCTAATGGGATTCCTGAATATTCTGAATATCCTATTGCTGATGGAATACCTGAATCAGGAACAGCAATTACAATATCTGCTTTAATTTTTGATTCCTTAGCTAACTGTATCCCTAAGTTTTTTCTGACTTCATAAATGCTTTTGCCCATCAACATTGAATCAGGCCTTGCGAAATATATAAACTCAAAAACATCTAAATTTATGGTCCCTTTAGCAAGGATTTCTGAATGTAATCCAGTACTATCAACCCAAACCATTTCTCCGGGATTTACATCTCTAACAAAAGTCGCTCCTAATGTATCGAATGTGCAAGTTTCAGACGAAAATATATAAGTACCATTTACCTTTCCAATTGAGAGAGGTCTGATTCCAAATGGATCTCTTATTGCTACTAATGTTTTTTTATCCATAACAAGCGCACTAAATGCACCAGTAAAGAGCGGGTAGCAGTTGATAATTGAATCTTGTATCGATTTACCTTTTATATACCAATACTTGATTGCTGCATGCATCATCTCAGAGTCATTTAGACCTTCGGATGATATGCCATTGGTTGTTAAAAATCTCTTAAGTTTGTTTACTCTTGGTAGATTTCCATTATGAACTAGCGCTAGAGAGTTATGAAAAACAGGTTGAGAGTGATCAACATTAGATTTTCCAAAAGTTGAATATCGATTATGTCCAATGGCTATGTATCCTGTAAGTCTCTTGATATCAGATTCTGTATAAACATGGGCAACTAATCCTTTTCCCTTATGTATTAATACTCTTTTGCCGTTTGAACAGGCTATTCCAGAATTTTCTTGCCCCCTGTGCTGCAGTGTCCAAAGACCATAGTATGCTAAACGGCTAACATCACTTTCTGTGCCATAAATTCCAATAACTCCACATTTCTCATTTAAATCCATCTGTATATTGTAACTTTTTCCAAAGGTTTATAATATCCACATAATGGAACCGTTATCTCCGATCTTGTTTAACATATTTGTTGCTACGTCTGCTATGGGATTAATTTCTCTAGTTGGAACCATCACTTTAATTTTTAATAAGAAACTACTTAAGGATATATTGATATTTCTTGTTGCTCTGGCTGCTGGAACAATGATAGGAACTGCATTTTTTCATCTTATTCCTGAATCTTCTAGCGAAATTGGCATACACACAACAAATGTAATTGTAATTTTATCCTTTGTGGCATTCTTTATTTTGGAGAGGATTTTACATTGGCACCATCATCATCAAATAAATGATAAACACACAATTGGCACTATAAACTTAGTTGCCGACGGTATACATAATTTGTTGGATGGTTTGATTATTGCAGGTGCTTTTTATACGGATCCTTCATTGGGATTCCTTACCACTCTGGCTGTAGTATTGCACGAAATTCCACAGGAAATAGGAGATTTTGGTGTTATGCTGCACTCGGGAATGTCTGTTAAGAAAGCAATTATAGCTAATTTTGCGGTATCTCTTTTATCAATTCTAGGGGGAATTATTGGTTTTTTGTATATCGATATTACGACATCTGCTACGGCTTACATAACCGCTTTTGCTGCTGGAGGATTTTTATATCTTTCTACTTCTGACCTTTTACCAGAAATAAAACAAGAAAATAATAGATCAAAAGCATGGGTTTCATTAGGTGTTTTTATATCAGGCATTTTGATTATTCTACTCGCTGTCTAATTTATTATTAGTTCAGTAAACTAATCGACCTGTTAGATTTAAACTTCTCTGTATCCACAATCTCCAAAAATATCTCCTTTTTGAATTCCGAGTATTGTGGCATATTTGCTAATAACATACTTGCCATATATCTGATTTTATTTCTTTTCGAAGGAGTCACAGATTGATATGGATGAAACTTAAACGATAGGGTTCTAACTTCTATAAAACGTATCGTGCTTCTTTTAATAAAGACAAAATCCAACTCAGCTTTTTTATGGAATTGATAGTTTCGAAGAAGACAAGTCCAGCCTTCTCCTCTGTAACGTCGTAATACATATTCTTCAGAGCTATTTCCAGTTATTATATTATTCACATAATAATGCTAGTTAAATTCTATTAAAAAGTATTGAAATTATTATGAATTATCCTGCTTTTACTTTAAGTGCAGCTTTACCAACACGTTTTCGTAGATAATAAAGTTTCGCCTTTTTCACTTTTCCTGGTGTTTTAACTACAATCGAGTCTATATTTGGTGAAAATAATGGGAAAATTCTCTCTACTCCAATGCTTCCTGCGGCTATTCTACTTACTGTAAATGTTTTTGAGATTTGGGAACCTTTTAAAGAAATGACGATGCCTTGAAATGGTTGAATTCTAGCCTTTTCTCCTTCTTTTATTTTGTAATTTACAATGACCGTATCGCCAACTTTAAAGTTTGGCTTAGCCAATTTTGAAGAATCTTTTACGACTGTATCAGTTGATGTATCAGCTGTAGTGTCGATATTTTCTACTTCTTGTTCTGTTTTTTCGGTTGGTGTTGCCACTTTTTCTTCTGCCATATGCTGGAATATTTTAACGTATTCTATATGAATATGCTAGAACTAACTTACTTTTGCCTTCTGCAGGTCAGCTACTTTAATCTTAAGTTTGTCATCTCCGGCACTAATTCTTACTTCTGTCTCACCCGCAATTTCGCCATCAATTATCATCAATGAAATAGGATTTTCTATTTCTTTTTGTATCAGTCTCTTGAGTGGTCTTGCTCCGAGTTCTAAGTTATAGCCTTCTTTAATCATATGGTTTTTAGCAGATTCACTAAGTGTAACTTTGATTCCTGATTCTGCTAAAAGCTTGTTCAAACCTGCAATTTGAATATCTACGATTTTCGCAATCTCCTCATGACCTAGTGGATGAAACACTATAATATCATCAATTCTGTTCAGAAATTCCGGTTTAAATGTACTTTTAAGTGATTCATTAATTCTGTCTTTTATACGAATATGGGCTTCTTCTTTTTCATTTGCTTCAGTAGATGCTTCATCCAAATTTACTTCGGTAAAACCAATATGCTCTCTTTGTAAATATTCAGAACCAACATTAGAAGTCATAATTATAATTGCATTTCTAAAATCAACAGTTCTGCCCTGTCCATCCGTTAGCCTTCCGTCATCCATTACTTGAAGTAAAACGTTAAAAACATCGGAATGCGCCTTTTCAATCTCATCGAAGAGAATAATGCTAAATGGCTTTCTTCGAACTTTTTCAGTTAAAGTACCACCTTCTTCGTAACCAATATATCCAGGTGGAGAACCGATTAATCTTGCAACATTGTGCTTCTCTCCAAATTCGCTCATATCTACACGAATTAGGTGATCTTCGTTTCCATATAATACCTCTGATAAGCTCTTTGCTAATTGAGTTTTTCCAACACCTGTTGGACCTAGAAACATAAACACTCCAACTGGTCTATTTACGGGTTTAACGCCTGCTCTTGCCCTTAGAATTGATTGACTCATAACTTCAACAGCATCACTTTGTCCAACGACCTTGGCCCCTAGAGACTCTTTTAAATGCTTAAGTTTATCTCTCTCGTCCTGGGTTAATTCAGATAGCGTGATTCCTGTCATTTTAGATATAACTTTTGCAACATGTTCTTCTTTTAAAATTGGAGTATTATCGAGCTTCGTTTGGACCCAAAGATCTGTAAGTTCTTTTTTAACTCTATTTAGTTCTTCGAGTTTAGTTTGAATTTTCTCTTGTTTCTTTGAATCTTCTTCTTCAAAAGCAGCTGTTTCAATTAGGTCTATTTCTTCAAGAACCTGTTTGAGATTTGTTGGTTCTTGAGAAGATAATTCTAATCTTAATGCTGCACCAGCTTCGTCAATTAAATCGATAGCTTTATCTGGTTGAAATTTATCCGAAATATATCTGTCGGATAATTTAACAGCTGCCTCAATTGCTTCTTGAGAAATAATTATTTTATGATGTTCTTCGTATCTTTTCTTTAATCCGTTAAGGATTTTCTTAGTTTGGTCAGAATTTGGCTCGTCAACTTGAACCTGCTGGAATCTTCTTTCGAGTGCGGCATCTTTCTCAACAATTTTATATTCTTTAATAGTTGTGGCACCAATCAATTGCATTTCTCCTCTCGCTAAGTATGGCTTGAGGATATTTGCTGCATCCATTGAGCCTTGAGCGCTTCCTGCACCCACAATGGTATGCACTTCATCTAGAAATAGGATGACTTGGCCTTTTGTTTTTGTAACCTCATCAATTACCTCTTTTAACCTTTTTTCAAATGCTCCCCTGTGGACTGTACCAGCTATTAGGGCTGCTAAATCCAAGGAAACTAACCTTTTTTTACGCATTGGTTCAGGAACCATGTTATCTACAATTTTTTGAGCTAACCCTTCGACAATAGCAGTTTTACCAACTCCCGGTTCACCAATTAATACAGGATTATTCTTGGTACGCCGACAAAGGATATGCACCAACCTATCGATTTGAGCATCGCGTCCAATTACAGGATCTAACTTTCCTTCTTTTGCAAGTTCTGTTAAATCACGGCTAAACTGATCCAGTGAAGTCGTATCTTGTGACTTTTTTTGTAACTTTAAAAGACACTCTTCACAAAGTGACATGTAAACCAATCTACCGTCAACATTAACAGCTGTTTGGTGTTGTGCTTCTCTTTTTCTACAATTTGAACAAATAACCATAAGTAAATAACAATATAACAGAGATATTTTATCACTCAAGAGGCTGGTTTGCTAGTAAACACGTACTTTTTTTCTATTTAAAGACAACCTTTTCTACCATAGACATCTTAGCCACGATTTCTTGAAGGATTTTGATGTCGACCTTATTTCGGACCTTAAAACGCTTTATCTCATCGTTATCATGAATAACAATAATAACCATAATCTCACCTACATTCTCAGAAAAGATATCCCTCAACTGCGATAAATCTTCAGTTGTAGCAGATTCATGAACATATACTGTACATAGTTCTTCTTTTTTAGTAGCGATAGAAGACATTAAATCGCTCATTTCTTCATCATTTTCTATTGCTAAGGTTAAGTTTTTTATTTTATTAATAATAATGCTTACATTATCATCTCTCAAATTTACTCTTCCATTTATAAAAATTACTGAACCATCAATTAAATAATCTTTAAAAGTTTTAAAATCTTTTGGAAAAACTACACCATCATATGTACCAGATGTATCTTCTAATGTAACAAAGGCCATTGGATCGCCTTTTCTTGTAGTAATGTGCTTAATTCGTTGGATTATTGCTATTCCAGATATATCCGCGCCTTCTTTTAAATCATTTGCTGAAATTGTTTTGAAATTTTTATCAGGATATTTATTAATGATTTCTAAAAGTGGGTTTGATGTGAAGTAAATTCCTAGTAATTCTTTTTCCCATGAAAGTTTTTGATTGTCGTTTATGTTATTTAAATTGGGAATGGGTGTAGCAGATGCTACTTTTCGAACACTGTCAGAATTTTTGACATCAAAAAAGCCAATTTGATTTATATCTCTTTTGTTGGCCTTAGTCTTATTTGCTAATAACTGTGGATAAATAGATAACAAACCTTCGATTGGGCCAAACGAAGATAATCCATTTACTTTTATAAGTGATTCAAGACCTCTGGAATTAATTGTATGCACCCTGTCGATTAAATCATCAAGACTGGAAAAATCTCCGGACTTCGTTCTCTCTAAAACTATTTCAGCTACAACATTATGTCCAAGGTTTTTAATACCATTAAAGCCAAATCGAACACCATTCTTTCCTTCGGGAGTAAAATCTGCGTAACTTAAATTTATATCAGGAGGTAACAGCTCTAGTTTTAAATGTCTTGCCTCTTCAAGTGCAATTGATAACTTATCTCCTGCACCCATATCAGCTGTTAAACGTGCGCACATAAATTCAAGAGGATAGTGCGCTTTAAGGTAGGCGGTCCAATAAGCGAGCATTGCATATCCTGCAGCGTGAGCCTTATTGAATCCGTAATCTGCAAATGGCATCATGTATTCAAAAAGTTTCTTGCCGATGTCTTTTGAAAAACCGGCTTTAACACATCCTTCAACAAATCTTACTTCTTCAGATTTCATTAATTCAGGAATTTTCTTACCCATAGCGCGGCGAAGTAAATCAGCCTCGCCCATTGTATAGCCTGCGATTTCAACGGCAATACGTATAACTTGCTCCTGATAGATAGCAAATCCATATGTGTTTGATAAAATCGGCTCTAATTCTGGAATTAAATATTCGGGATCTTTTTCTCCATGTTTACAGGCAATATATTCAGGAATAAGTTTCATAGGCCCTGGTCTGTAAGCTGCTACCATAAAGCAAATATCTTCTAAACTCTCTGGCTTTAAATCCTTTAGATATTTTTTCATTCCTTCTGATTCAAATTGAAATACAGAAGTTGTGTTTGCTTCTTGAAATAATTTAAAAGTTTTTTTGTCATCCTCTGGAATTGTATAAATATCGACGTCAGTACCGTGTAATTCCTTAACTAACTTTATTGCCTTATCAATTATTGTTAGATTTTTAAGTCCTAAGAAATCAAATTTCATGAATCCTAATTCTTCGAGAGGTTTAGACTCGAGTTGTGTAATGATTTTTTCACTTGAACCAGTTTCATACTGAAGTGGAGTTAAATCTTGTATCGCTGTTGGGGTAATTAAATATCCACATGCATGTGTTGATACATGCCTACATAATCCTTCAATTTTAGATACGACTTCCGTCATTTTTGAAAGATTGAGGTCTTTATTAACTATTGACGCAAATTCCTTATCGTCATTTAACATTCCTTTAATGTCTTTAACTCTTCCAAACTTCACATGAACCATCTTGGATAATTCATCGGCGATTTTTAAATCTATTTCCATAACTCGAGACACATCCCTAATTGCAGCTCTTGTTCTTAAACGTCCAAATGCGGAAATTGCAGCGACACAATCCTCTCCAAATTTATCCTGAACATATTTTAGAACTTCATCTCTTCTCGAATCCTGAATATCCATATCAATATCAGGTGGACTTGGTCTTTGTGGATTTAGAAATCTCTCAAAATAAAGTTCCCATTTAATTGGATCAATCGTTGTAATATTTAAACCATAAGCAACAACACTACCTGCAACCGATCCTCTTACTCCCACTAAAATATCATGTTCGGTAGACCATCGCATAATATCAGCCACAACCAAGAAATAGTCGTCATAACCTTTATCATGGATAACATCCAGTTCCATATCGATTCTTGTAATTAAATCTTCTGATAGATTTTTATACTTTAACTTTGCCCCATCCATACATAATTCTCTTAGATAACTTCGAGCGGTTTTTCCGTCTGGTAATCCACTAAATTTAGGTTGTAAACGATCATAACCAATTGGATACACCTCAACTTTCTCGGCAAGTTTGACAGTGTTCTCCAAAACCACAGGCAGATCTTTATAGACTTCAGCTATCTCGTTTTGGGTTTTTATATAAGTGTGTTTATAGGCAAGCCTCCTAGTTGGGTCACTTAATCGCTTTCCATCTTTTATAGCAAACGCAACTTCTTGGGTAAATTCATCATCAGCATTTAGATAATGCGCATCGGTAGTACCAATTAAAGGAATCTGATATTTGTCACTCCATTCTCTTAACTTAGTATTTATTTTTGTCTGTTCTTTTAATAAATTTACATGATCTTCGGCAAGTCCCGAAAAATTTATTTCTTTAAGATTATCGGTACCAGCAAAACCAGGCCTTTGTAACTCAAGATAGAAATCATCTTTATAATTTTTCTTTAAAAAGTTTAACCAATCAATTGCCTTAGGATCTTCATTTCGCAAAATGTGTCTGCTGAGTGGACCTACCGCACATGCCGATGAACAGATAATTCCCTCAGAAAATTCCTCAAGTAACTCTCTATCTGCTCTTGGTCTGTAGTAAAAACCTTCTAAATGCGATCTTGAGATTATTTTAATTAGGTTGTGATAACCAATTTCATTTTTAGCTAGTAATAGTAAGTGATAATATTTTATTCCATCTATCTCCTCTTTGACTTCTTTTTTGCCGGGAGCTAAATAAATTTCGCAGCCAATAATTGGTTTTATTTCGGCTGATTTACAAGCTTTGTAAAAATCGTAGACTCCATAAAGTACTCCATGGTCAGTTAAAGCGAGTGCTGACATTCCATCATCTTTTACTTTTTTTACTACTTCTGGAATTCTGTTAATTCCATCAAGCATCGAATAATCACTATGAACATGCAAATGAACAAATTTTCCAGTGACAGGATTTATAATAGGATCTACTTCCATACTCTTTTTATACTATAAAACTACTTTTTATGCGCTGTTGTCTTTACAGATGCTTTAACAAATTCCACAAATAAAGGGTGAGGAATAAGTGGAGTTGATTTATATTCTGGATGGCCTTGAGTTGCAATGAAGAAGGGATGATCTTTTTTATCAAGCTCAATAAATTCCACAAAGAAATTATCTGGTGAGGTTCCAGAAATAACCAAACCTGCTTTCTCTAATTCTTCCCTATATTCATTGTTAAATTCAAATCTGTGTCTATGGCGCTCACTTACAACTCGATTTTCTTTATCATCCATATAATCATGAAGATTATAAACTTTCTCGGCGAGTGACCCTTTCTTTAAAACACATTTATATGTTCCAAGTCTCATCGAAGACCCTTCAGCTTTAATTACCTGATATTTAGAATCAAATGGAATACTATGAATAATTGGATATTTTGTTTTTGGATTTACTTCAACAGAATTAGCACCAGTTAACCCAACGACATTTCTAGCGAATTCCACGCAGGCCAGCTGCATTCCGTAACAAAGTCCAAGATAAGGTACTTTGTTTTCACGAGCATATGTAATTGCATTGATTTTTCCTTCAACGCCTCTCGATCCCCATCCTATTGGAACAATAATTCCATCGACGTCTTTTAATTCAGTTTTCATGTTTTTCTCATCAGTTTCGGCATTAATAAATTTTATTTTTAAATTGTGATTCTGATTCGTTGCAGCATGTTCAAGTGCTTTTACAAGTGCGTAATAGGAATCAATTGATTGCGATTCTCCTGATGCTAAATATTTTCCCACAATACCGATTTTTACAGTTTTAGATTTATTTTTTATCAGCTTGTTAACATAGTTTGTCCAATCTTCGATATCTATTTTTTTGGACTTATCTCCGAATAGACTTAGTATTCTTTCGTCAATTTTTTGTTTGTGAAGATGAATCGGGACTTCATCGGAGCTCTTAAGGTTCTCATTTGAGAAAACATTATTTGGATCTATATTAAATTTCATTGCGAACTTATATTTTCGCTGATCATCAAGAGGAATTTCGCTCCTTACAACAATAAAATCTGGATAAATTCCCATACTCATCAATTCTTTAATTCCAAATTGTGCTGGTTTTGTTTTTGGTTCACCTACATGAGGAGGTACCGGCACATAAGTTACGTGAACGTGAGCTACAGGGTATTGAAAAGCTAACCTTCTTGCCGCCTCATAATACAAGCCATTATTATTTTCATATTCGCCGACAGTACCACCAAGCTCGATAACGACATAATCCGCATTGTTCGATTTGGCTGCTAATTTATATCGTTCAATTATTTCTTCAACAATATGTGGAATAGGCTCTACATCTTCACCATGATATTTTAGAGCTCGTTCATTACTAATAACTGTTGAATAGAGCTGACCCATCGTCATAAAGTTTTCAGACCCAACTGGTTGATTTAAAAATCTTTCGTAATTCCCAAGGTCTACGTCTGCCTCCAGCCCATCATGACACAAAAATGGATCTCCATGTTCAATTGGATTAATTGTTCCAAAATCTACATTCAAATTATTTTCACACTTAATTGGGCAAACAATATAGCCATGTTTTTTTAACAACATAGAAATGCTTGCTGCAGTAATTCCTTTACCAAGAGCGCTCATAACTCCGCCTGATACGAAAATAAATTTTGGTGATGTATTTTTTGGGGGTTTCTGCCAGGCACTTGAAGTTTGTAACCTGTTGTAACTTGGCATATAGAACTTTATATACTGTTTTGAATTTTAGTCAATAAAATTTCTTTTGCGGTTGTAACATCAACCATTCCTTTACTATTGCGCATAACTTGTCCTATTAAGAATTGTAATGCATTTTCTTTTCCATCCTTGTAATCCAAAATGGCTTTAGGATTTTCAGCTAGTATTGTCGCAATTATCTCCTCAATTTTACTAACATCTGTGATTTTATTATCTGTATTTTGTTTTTCTGCGTTCACAATTTCCACAGGAGTCAAATTTCTATTGGATGGTTTATCTATATAGATGGACACAGCTTTCTTGGGGTCATATTTATATTCTTTTATTAAAGCAATTACATTCTTAAATAAAGTTTCTTCAGCAACCAATATATTTATATAGTTGTTTGGAACCCCTAAATCCATTAATGTTTTGAATTTATCTTTTGGAAGATTTAATTCAATGGTTGAGATTTCATCTAATTCCGCCTCAGTAAATTCTATTGGAGGAATATCTGGCTCTGGAAAATATCGGTAGTCATTTGCCTCTTCTTTTGATCTTTGTACAAACGTTTCATTTTTAGCTTCATTAAATCCGCGCGTTTCTTGATATAAAGTTTTACCATTTTCCAGTTCTTGGATCTGCCTTGCAAATTCATAACTTAATGCCTTCTTCATAAATTTGAATGAGTTAATATTTTTAAGTTCAACTCTATAATTTGGAAGTCCAACCTGGCCGATTAGCCTTACTGAGATATTTGCTTCGAGTCTTAATTTTCCTTTTTCCATATCCGCATCGCTAATTTTTAATGTCTTAGCAATTGACTGAATCTCAGTACAAAACACAACAGCATCATCAATTGAAGTGAAATCAGGTTCGGTTACCATTTCTAAGAGCGGAACACCTGACTTATTAAAATCTAGATATGTTTTATCGGTATGCATTGATTTACCAGTATCTTCTTCTAAATGAATCTCTCTCCATCTAAATGGACCAGTAAGCCCAAGATGAGACATATCCATTTCTCCACCAGTACTAATTGGATAATGAGGACAAGTTAATTGAAAACCTTTTGGAAGATCAGGATAAAAATAGTTCTTTCGTTCAAATATAACCCTGGAATTTAGTTTACTTCCAAGAGCAAATGCCATAAGCTGAGATTTTTTAATCGCGTCTAAATTCGGAACAGGCATAGCACCTGGCAAACCCAAACAAACCGGACAAACATTTACATTAGGTTCACTATCAAACGAATCATTTTTACATTTACAAAACATCTTTCGCTCAGTCGAAAGCTGCATATGAATTTCCATGCCAAGAACTAATTCGTATTTTGAATTAACGTCGGTCATAAGTTTGGTCTCCTTTCGAATAATTTCGTTTCATATTCATAAGCATTTGCGACTTTAAAAAGAAGCTTTTCTTCGAAATAATTACCCATTAATTGCATTCCAATTGGTAATCCTTCTTCACTAAATCCAGACGGTAAAGCCAAAGCTGGAATTCCCGCTAAGTTGGCTGTTACTGAAAGAACATCGATTAAATAAAGTTTCATAGGATCGGTTAAATCCTCATCGAATCTTAGTGGTAGGCATGGTGCTACAGGAGCTAAAATAACATCAACTTTTTTAAATGCTTCAACAAAATCTCGTTTAATTAAAGCTCTGACTTTTAGAGCTTTAAGATAATATGCATCGTAATATCCAGCAGACAAAACATAAGTTCCTATCATAATTCTTCTTTTTGCTTCTGCTCCAAATTTCGTACGATCATGCCCGTAACGGATTCCATCTAAACGTCCTAAGTTGGATGAAACTTCGCTTGGAGTTAGAGTGTAATAAACAGCAAGTGCGTATTCGGTATGAGGAAGAGATATATCAACAATCTCTGCTCCTAGTTCAGTATAGATTTTTATAGAATTTTCAATTGATTTTTTTACCTGACTATCTATTTCGCTCGTAAAATATTCTTTAGGAATTCCGATTTTTACGCCCTTAACTCCTTTATTCAAATCCTGTGTATAGTCGTCAGATACAATTTTGGATGATGTTGCATCTTTCTCATCAAACCCAGCTGTGACATTTAAAATTCT
>JAUPVU010000073.1 GCA_030916925.1 Patescibacteria group bacterium | reverse complement strand
ATGAAGTACAACACAATATTGACCTGAAAACTCTACAAAATGCCTACAACAATATGCGGAAAATTATTTCTAATTATATTTAGAGTTTATACATTAGGGTCTCTTCACTATATTCAACCTGCCCATCGGTGGACGGTACCCATTGATTCGACTCTGAAACGTAATAGTGTTTTACCGTAACCGTATCCATCCCTACATTTTCTATATTATAGGTATTTAAACTATCAGATTTAAATATTGTTTTCGACGACGAAGTTTTCAAATCCCTAACCACGACATCCACATATTCATATGGATAATCCGACGTTATAATCCCATTTAAGTCCTCGAATACAAAATACTCATCTGTCAGAAAAACTCTTCCACCTGTAAAATTAGGCATCATCAATTCTCCACTATTTAGTGAAATCAAAAAAGTGCTTCGAAATATATAGCTACCTGAAGATAAAACAATATGCTCACGATTGGGACTAATATACGTATTTACAGATGCCCAAAGTTGAAGTGGCTCCTTAACTAAGACTTTCTTGTTAGAAGTAGTATCAATTATTGAAATCCTAACACTTTGATCATTTAGTACTTCTTCAACTTCTATCTCAATTCCATTCATCTCTTCAAAAGTTATCTGATTTGGCAAATCATACTTAACACTAGGCGAGCTAGTAGGAATTCCAGCAGGCTTATTATTGTAAGGTTCCAATGAATTTTGCCTATTCCACCATATTAATAAATAGACGTTTGTTAAAAGCAATATGGCTAACAGTAAGAGGAAAAATGAATTACTACGATTAGACAATCTCATTAACATTATTGTAGCAAAACGGTCATCCTACCAGTTTCAAATCCTTTCCAAACTCATTTAAAGAGTGGTAGTATTAACTTACTATGCCCAACTCCAATAACTCTGAAAGTTTAATTCTTCCATTCTCACAATTAGGAAAAGGCGATATACCAATTGCCGGCGGAAAAGGCGCGAATCTGGGAGAAATGTTCAATAATGGAATACCTGTCCCTGATGGATTTGTCGTTACTTCTAACGCATATTACCGCTTTATAAAAGAAAACGGGCTGATGGAAATGATCAAGAAAAAGTTAACAGATATCGACATAGAAAATTCCAAATTATTACAATCTACCGCCCAAGAGATACAAAAAATCATTAAAGAAACAGCAATGTCTGAGGCAACCATTCAAGAAATAAAATCTGCATATCATTTTTTGTGTGGAAACTCAGATAAACAAGTAGCCGTTAGATCATCAGCAACGGCAGAAGATTTACCTGACGCTAGTTTCGCTGGCCAGCAAGAGACATATCTAAATATTATTGGTTGGCAAAACGTAGCGCGTGCTACACAAAACTGCTGGGCATCATTATTTGGGGCAAGAGCAATCTATTACAGGAGCAGACAAGGATTTGATCATTTTAAAGTAGGTATCGCGGTGCCAATTCAACTTATGATTCAAAGCGAAGTTTCTGGAATTATGTTTACAGTAAACCCACTTACAAATAATAAGGATGAAATATCAGTAGAAGCTGCTTATGGTTTAGGAGAAACTGTCGTTTCAGGAACAATCACTCCAGACCAATATATCTTAGAAAAAAAAGGTTTAAATATTAAGAAAAAACACATTGTTAAGCAAACGTGGCAGTTAACCAAACAAGGGAGAGTTGCAATTTCACGCGATTATCAAGATGTCCAAAAACTTGAAGATAAATTAGTAACTGAACTCGCAACGATTGGACTAAAACTCGAACAGCACTATAAACATCCTCAAGACATAGAATGGGGAATGTACAAAAACAAAATCTATATCGTTCAAACAAGACCAATTACAACCTTAACAAAAAATGCAGATGCAGCTGAAGAGCAAAATCTTAAAGTAAATATTCCACAAAAAGATATTTTACTAGATGGAAATCCAGCTTCACCAGGATACGCGACAGGTAAAGTCAGAATCATTCATTCAGCGAGCGAAATCAATCTAGTGCAACAGGGCGAGATATTAGTTACCGAAATGACTAATCCAGACTTTGTTCCAGCTATGAGAAAAGCCGGCGCCATCGTGACTGATGAAGGCGGAGCAACCTCACATGCTGCAATCGTCTCCCGAGAACTTGGCATCCCAGCAATTGTGGGAACCGAATTAGCTACCAAAATGCTAAAAACTGGTGATCAAGTAACAGTGAACGGATATCAAGGAAAAGTTTACGCAGGAGATTATCTTGCAGAACTAAAAGCCTTGGAGCCTGAAAAAGATTATTCGGAATATAAAACTGCCAAAACAGCAACAAAAGTTTATGTAAATCTCGGTGAACCAGAACTAGCTCCAAAAGTTGCAGCGATGGGTGTTGATGGCGTTGGACTATTAAGGGCTGAGTTTATGATGGCCGAAATAGGTAAACATCCGAGACAATTTATAGAAGAAGGAAAACAAGAAGAATTTATAAATAAACTTGTAGAAGGATTAACTGTGTTTGCAAAAGCGTTTAATCCAAGGCCAATAATTTATAGAGCAAACGATTTTAAAACAAATGAATATCGAGCACTTAAAGGTGGAGATAAATTTGAGCAGGAAGAACAAAATCCATTAATCGGTTATAGAGGAGTTTCAAGATACCTTGATAATGAAGAAGTCTTTGCTATGGAAATAGAGGCAATCAAACGAGTTAGAAATAAATTGGGATATAAGAATTTACAATTGATGCTTCCTTTTGTAAGGACGGTCGAGCAATTCATTAAGTGTAAGAAAATATTGTCAGCCCACGGATTAACAAGGAAAGGTAGTTTTGAACTATATATGATGGTAGAGATTCCTTCTAATGTAATTATGTTAGATGAATTTATTGATGCTGGACTTGATGGTTTATCAATTGGATCAAATGACTTAACTATGTTAATTCTAGGATTAGATAGAGATAATCCAAAAATCGCAGATGTCTATGACGAAAGAAATCCTGCCGTACTTTGGGCATTGGAAAAGATTATAACTACAGCGAAAAGAAGAGGCGTTAAAGTCTCAATTTGCGGACAAGCTCCAACTAGATATCCTGAATTAACAAGAAAACTAGTCGAATGGGGAACGACATCCGTTTCAGTATCACCAGATGTCGCCTACCTTACACGTAAAATAGTTGCGGAGTCTGAGTTAGCACTCGTTCGCAAAAAAAAATAATCCAGAATGCAAATTAGAAATATTTACGGTCGAAAGATCTTAAACTCTGTTGGTAACTGGACTATTGAGGTCAAAGTAGAACTTGATGACGGAACAGTGGGAAGCGCATCTGTACCAGGTGGCTTATCAAAGGGCGCTAGTGAAGTAGATACAATTGAAGCAGAAGCAGCATTATTTATAATCGAAGAGATTAAGGATGAACTCATTGGCATAGAATTTAAATCTACTTTCGATTTAGATATTAAGCTCCTTCAAATGGATAACACCGAAAATAAATCTAAACTAGGTGGCAATACACTCCTAGGACTTTCAGTGGCTTTTACTAAGGCAATTGCGATAACTCAAAGACATGAAACTTACGAATATATTCATAAACTATTAAACCCAGAGATACCTCTTGAGGTAATAAATTTTAAAATGCCCAAATATATGATGCTTATGCTAGAAGGGGGAGCCCATGGGTCGAGCGATGCAACGATACAAGAATTCATGGCAATAGTCAATGAAATCCCAAGAGGTGTAGAAATTTACAACTCAGTAAAAAAAGAGCTACATAATCTAGGTAAATCTACGAATGTAGGGGCAGAGGGTGCTTTTTCACCAGAAGGTTTTGACAATAGAATGTCGTTAGAAATAATGACTAAATTTTTACGAGACGAAAAAATTGCCTTAGATGTAGCTGCAAGCACAATTCCTAAAGAAGATATTCCAAACTATGACGAACTGTTAACGGACTTTCCAATTAGTTCGATTGAAGATCCCCTAGGCGAAGAAGACTGGGCTAACTGGGAATTTTTCGCCTCTAAACACTTAAATAAAATCCAAGTTGTAACAGACGACCTCACAACTACAAATCCAAAACTATTAACAGAAGCTATTAAGCGAAATGTCGGTAACGCAATAATCATCAAACCAAATCAAATCGGTACTATATATGAAACACTAAAAGTTGTTAAAATGGCCAAGGACGCTGGGTGGAAAGTTATCGTTTCTCATCGTGGAACCGATACAAATGATGATTTTATTTCTGACTTAGCCGTTGGCATTCAAAGCGATTATGTGAAATTTGGATCTCCAGCAAGAGGGGAGCGCGTTGCGAAATATAACAGACTTTTAGAAATTGCAGCATTAATATAACTTCTTCTATCTATTTATTGAACTCCTAAAAGGTTTAAATCCTCAGTAGACAATGCGTTTGCAGGCAATGCTTGACGTACTGATGCTTGTTCAAATCCAAATGCTCCTTCATCAATTCCATTATCATCATCTTCAATGACAACAGGAGGAGCCATTAATTTCTTCAAATGATTCATTACAGAGGATGAATATTCCTCAAATTTAACTGTGTCTTGTGGGACTATCACTGAAGTCGCGTCGTCAAGGGGATCGATTTGTAATTCAGAGGTTAAATTTATATCACTCAAACTTTGTCCCTGAGCTTGTATTAATTGTTCTCGAGTTTGAGCCAGCACCGGTGTTGTGGCTCCGAGTACATTGGAATAGTTAACTGGTGAGATACTTGTCGAAATTATAGCGGTGCTTGAATGCTTCCTGATTTTAAAGGTGCTTGCTTCTACCCATAAGTCCAACTTTACATCTTTCATTACTACTGGTGAAGCATTTTGCATAGTAGGATTAACCTCTTGAGCATCTACTGTTGAAGCAGTAGTTGCCAGTTTTGAAAGCTTAGTAATTAACTCCGCTACTTGGCCATCGGTCGGATAATAGGATAATTTGTATACCTTAACACCATCAAGTTCTTCTTTAGTGGTTGTTACAAATGGAATGACATCTTCCCTAAAAGCATCTAATACTTCTTCGCTATCGCCCATTAATGCAGACTGTGTTTCGGTATCATCACCAAATATCTGATTCAAACCTTGGTTTAGTTCAGTACTATTAACTTCTACCCATCTATTAAAGATTGGATTGTTATATCCCCATGTATTAGGTAAATTGGGCATGATTCTATCAGGCGTAATAGCATTCAAAATATTGAAATATAAAGTACTATTAAAATGATGAATTTGGAGATCAACAACATCTACCATTGAAAGTTTAAATGCAAAGTCGTTTAATCCATTCTCTCTAATTAGTGGACCCTCAAATTTTAAGGTCGTTGAATCGGTCCCAAATAACTGATTAAACATTGGGTCATCAGTCTGAGTTTTAAAAGAACCATTTATATACGACCTTTCAAATATTTTTGTTGATGCAGTATTGTATAAAATCATTCTTGATGATTTAGGCATAAAAGAAATTTTATTTACAACGTTAACTGCCATATCGCGGTACTTAGCAGGTAAAGGCAAAACTTCATAAGCAGCTGCTGCAAAGGCTCCTATTCCAAGAAACACTAAAAGTAGGGGTACTAATATTAGTGAGAAAATTAAAACTTTTGAACCTTTACCTTTTTTTACTTGTGCATTTTTTGAGCCGGATTCTGATGTAATTCCCGCGATTGTAGTAACGGTTCTTACTTGCGAGTCAAAATTTGAAACTTGCTCATTCGAAGAAGTTTTTGGATCTAAAGATGCCACGCTCCTTGTATTAAGTCCTACATTATTTGTGCCAGAAATTGCTGTAAATGATTGATTATAAGGATCAATTGGTTCTGTAGGATAGTTTGATGCAGTTGGCGTGTCACTTAGACCTCCTAATCCAGGTAATTGATTATCCGAAGGATTTTGGTTCTGTGGCAGGTTCTGATCCATATTAAAAATTCTACCATAGCAAAAGAGGTGCTACTACCTTTAGAAAGTTCTAGTTACTTGTTGAAGGTACAATAATACTTCTTGGAGCCTTTGGATTATATAAATCTTTTAAATATTCAGAGGAATATTTGTAAGTTAAATCCTTTTTCTTTTCTATAACATATTGAGCATAATCAGATCCTAAAGGGTTTTCTAATATACACATTTCTAATAGGGTTAACTTTTCGAAATGCCTTCTGATTATTCGCATAGAATTACCGTGACAAGATATAGCAACGTTTATCCTATCACGTAACATTCTCTCTTTTAGTTCTAGAATAAATGGAGTAACCCTAGTTTCAACCATTTCTAATGATTCACCATTAGGAGGTGGAAAATCGTAAGCCCTTCTATATTTCGCAGCTAGTTCTGGATTTTTCATTTGAAGCTCTTCTTTACTTGTACCCATTAAGTCACCGTAATTACGTTCAATTATTCTTTGATCTGTTTCGATTTTTATATGCGGATGATACTTTAAGGCATACTTAGCAGTATCCAGCGTTCTTCGGAGAGGAGAGGTAATACATACATCAATTTTTTTATTCTTCAACAGCTCAGCTAAAGCCATTGCTTGCTGCACTCCTCTTGGCGTTAACCCAACATCTCTCCATCCTGAAAAAATCTTAAGTAAATTATCCTCTGATTCCCCATGTCTAAATACAATAAGAAGCGGTTGGGTTTCTGATTCATTCTTGGGCAAAGGTCTTGCATTGGCCCCTGGATGATCTATTGAGTCTTGGGCAGCTTTTACTATTAGCTGCATATCTTGTTCCGTCATTCATTAATTGTATTACGAATTGGGTGAAGTGCGAAATAGCAATATTAGTTCTCCGGCAATGTTTAATTTTTTATCTTTGAGTTGTTGTTTTATATCAATGATATTTCCTTCATAAAATCTCTCGTGCAGTTTGGTTAATTCTTTTGCGATTACGATATAAACGTTTTTTCCAAGTTGTTCATGGATTACTTCGATAGTTGATTGGAGTCTAAAATGCGACTCGAATGTAATATAAGTAACAGTTAGATGATTGGACGATTTCTGAACTGATTTAAATAGCTTTCTTCTATCTCCAGGCTTTTTGGGAACGAATCCCAAGAATGTGAATTTGTCTGTAGGCAGTCCACTTCCGGCGAGAGAAACGATTACGGACGAAGCTCCAGGAAGTACTTCCACTTTTATTTCCTTATAATCGACTGGATTTTCTTTTAATATTTTTCGAACTTCGCGAACAATTGGGAATCCTGGATCAGATATTAAAGGCGTTCCTGCATCCGTAACAATTCCAACATCGGTATCTTTTTTAAGTAAATCTATAATTTGAGTTACATTTGCTTTTTCGTTATGTTCAAAGTTGCTATAGAAGTTTTTCTTATCTAACGAAAGTTTTAGAAGGGAAAATAGCTTTCTGGTAACCCGGGTATCCTCGCAAAAAATGACCTCTAATTTTTCAAGGACATTTTTTGCGCGAACCGTAATATCCTCTAAATTCCCAATAGGGGTAGGAATAATGTATAAAGTTGCCATATTTGCTTAAGCAGATATTAATTTACTTGATTCATATCTTCAGTTGGAACTGATTCTGTACCAGCCTCATCCATCTGCTCATTATATTGTCGTAGCATTTCTTCGAAGTCAAATTCAGAATCTTCAGATGTAGTTTCTGTTGTGTCTTGTTCAAAATCATACTCGTAATTGTAATCAGTTTGTGTATTTTCAGTGTCATCACGTTGAATCTCTTCCATCGCTTCTTTTCCAAAGAATGCTACTGCAGAAACTGCCATTACAATTAATAGTATCCAGAGTAAACAGCATCCACCGTAAACTGCTCCAAATGCTAATTTATTTTTTGAGTAAGGAGGATTTCCAGTCATCAATACCACTCCTTGATCATCAGTTTTCACTACAAGTGATTTTGAAAATCTGTCATGCCAGGTTTGCTTCTTTGGGTCTATTAGATACCACATATAGCCAAGTGATAAGGTAATATTGCTTAGGAGCTTTCCTAATTCTCTAATAATTACTTCAGTAACTGTTAATTTAGATAAATTATCTTCATCCAATACCTTTAACTTCATAATCATTTTCCCGAGTGTTTGCCCTTTAGTTGTTAAGAAAAATACCTGATATCCAATTGCGATAACAAATGATAATAGCTGTAACATTGCTTGAGTACCAGTTAGGGTAGGCACACCAGCACCATGTGTGTTTACACTTGCAGCAATTTCGCTTCCCATTGATCCTACATAAAAAGGAGCGGTTACTAGACCTAAGATGATAGAGTCAAGTAGTGTTGCTATAAATCTTTCCCAAAAACTACCCATTTTAGGGTATCGACCAGCTGTTTGTGAAACAGAAGAAGAAAGTGGGGTAGGTGACATTACGGCTGGACTAGCTTCTATCACTACCTCTGAATTAGATACTGGTTCTTGAACGGTTTGTTGAATTGCCATTTATTTCAAATAAATATATATAGGTAAATGTTATCACTTAATGCTAAAATTTCGTAATGATATCAGAATATCTACAACCAATTGCCGAATTTATAACCAGTTTAATTTTACAATTTGGATATTGGGGTATAATTTTCGCCACTATCGTCGAAAACATTATTGCTCCAATACCTTCAGAATTTATCTTTCCATGGGCAGGTTACTTAGCCTACCAAGGTCAAATGAACCTTTTCCTAATAGCATTATCAGGGGCTATAGGTTCAACTATAGCGGCTTTAATTCTTTATTACTTTGGAACAAAATTCAACGGACCTAAAACCAGAGCATTCGTCGACAAATATGGAAAATATTTTTTTATAACAATAGAAGACCTCGATAAAACAGAAGCCTGGTTTACAAAATATGGTGTTTGGACTGTTTTCTTCTTAAGAATGACACCTATTGGCCGTACTATAATCTCAGTCCCCGCAGGATTTATAAAAATGGACTTAACTCAATTCACCATCTTAACCTTCGCTGGAACCTTTTTATGGTGCTTTATCTTATCTTATGCCGGATATATCTTCGGAAGCCAATGGGAAACCGTCTCACAAGTCCTAGCCGGCTATGAGCATTTAGTCATATATGGATTTGTAGTGGCATTTATGGTCTTCTTATTCTTCAAACGAAGACACATACCATTTGTGGGGAAGTACCTCTAAACATTTTCTAACTATATTATTTTATCCTAGGTTTCCCATGGATAAATCACAAAATGTTTATTAGGCATTCTATGCGAATAATACTTTGGAATTAAAATGGAAGTTCTTGGGAAATAATGCATACACAGAATATCCAGATTATTAATATCGTAATTATCTTCAATTTTCTGCTTAGCTGGCCCAATGGTATTTCCTGTACGCAATAAGTCCGAAACTAATAGCACATTGCCTGAAACTTGACGAATTGGAAGGTAAGCGGTTTGATATGTTTGACCAGTAATTTCGCCTCGCGTTGTTGTTATCGTCGACATATTTAGCAACTGACTTAAGTAGCCTGCTGGGACTATTCCCCCACGACTCATTGCAACAATCCAATCGTATTTAATATCCGCTTTTTTAATACGCTTTGCTAATTTATTAATATCTTCTAAAAATTCGTTATAAGTATAGTAAAACATTTAAAAATTAACGATAACTCTAATACCTAAACATCCCCAATGCCTCATTTAAATAATCCATAGCCGTTAAGACTTGGCCGGTTTTGGCATCTTCATTATGATATTGGGAATCTGTTAATAGGGCAGCTGCTAATTGAACTTTGCTTTTGGCAAAGATTTCCTGATCTAAATTTCTAGCAACCTCATGTGCACTTGCTGCAAGTTCTAATGCTTCAGATGATAAATCTTTTTTCTCATTATCATCTTCAGACTGATTGATTAAAGTGGAATAACAAATATAAAGCTGTTGTGAAACTTTTATGTAGGTAAGAAAATCTGAGGATTCTAAACTTTCATCCGCTAAGGTTTCAAAACCGATTAGCGCTTCCTGAATCTGTCCTTTTTCACGAAGTGCAACCAGTTCTGAAAAACTAGTGGTCATTGAAACAGTATATCAGAAATAAAATAGGAATTAAAAACTACAAACAAACCCATAAGTAAAAAAATTATCTTATCCCTTTCGGGCACCCGTTTATTAGAACGGATGGGGTTTGTTTTATTTGGTTTTAGAAAGAAGTTACGAAAAATACTCGCAACCTTTTTCCTT
>JAUPVU010000072.1 GCA_030916925.1 Patescibacteria group bacterium | reverse complement strand
AACAATCAGCTATTAAACCTATAATAGGGGATATTTTTGCAAGTGATAACATCTCTGTTCCCGAGAATACAACCTATAAATACCAAGAACAAATTGGTGATGTGGCCGGTGCTTCAACTAAAAGTGTTGAAGAAAAAGAACTGAATGGTGAAGTGGAGTTCTCGATTTCCGAAAATGAATATGTTAGAGTCCGTTCCAATCCAGATACGGGAGCCACATTGATTGGCTATGCAACTAAATCAAATCAGACTCAAAAAGGATTACAAGTTTGGGGTGCTTCATACAATAATAATGAAAACGGTAAATCCGCAACTAATCAATCCAACCAACCAATGGGAAAATGGATTACCTCAACCTTCGAAATTTACGAGAAAGATGGAGACGGATATAAATTAAAATTGAGCGACAAAGGAGAGATAGTTAAGGAATCTGGCTATATTGCAATGCTAGATAATGTACAAATGCTATCGTTTAGACAACTTCAACCTCAAGTATTAGGTGAATCAACTGAAATAATTTTAGAATCAGAAAATCGCCCCTCAGTGTTAGCGGGAACTACCGAAGATAAATCTCTTGCCTTAGTTACAACTGATGATTTGAAATCCACTGCTCAACAAATTGAACAAAAAACTAGCGAAGTATTAGAAGGCATAACTGAAGTAAATGGCGAAGTAATTTTTCAAGATTCAGAAGCAACTTCTAAAGAAAAAATAATAAAAGTGGCATTATCTTCTGATGCTATAAAAGAAGCGGTTGTTAATAGAGCAATGCTAAAAGTTCTAAATATTTCAGAAGAAGATTCTATCGGAAAAACATTTGATGTTGCATTCATAGTTCCTGGCACACTTTTGGATAATGCGTCAGACGGCAAAGTCCAATCTGAAAGTACATCATATGAAATAGTTGGAGTAGTGCCTCAAGACGACAGTCCTTTTTTCTACGCGCCATTTATCGATTTAAGAGGAATCGGTGTTACAAATTATTCTCAAGTTAAATTAGTCAGTGACCGTCAAGATGTTCTTTCGGAGATTAGGAAGAAAGTTGAATCCATGGGCTTTTTAACATCGTCAGTAGTAGATACTGTTCAACAAATTAATAGTCTATTTGCGACGGCTCGAACAGTCTTGGCTCTTATCGGTACAGTAGCCCTCGCCGTCGCCGCCCTCGGCATGTTCAATACTTTAACCGTTTCTCTTCTCGAAAGAATTCGTGAAATCGGACTCATGAAAGCAATGGGAATGAAATCTTCCGAAGTAAAAGAATTATTTTTAACCGAATCAATGATTATGGGATTTTTTGGAGGAATATTAGGAATCGTAATGGGATATCTAGCTGGTAAATTTGTAAGTGTAATTCTAACTTTAGTAGCAATTAAATCTAACTCGGGATTTTTAGATATCGCCACTGTGCCAGTTAGCATCGTAATTATAGTAATGGGACTGTCAATTACAGTCGGTTTAATTACAGGAATTTATCCAGCAAGAAAAGCAACACGAATCTCTGCCTTGAATGCTCTAAGATACGAATAAAACCAATTGAATAAGTTAGAAAATTTCCACTGCAGCAAATAATAAATAGATAGAGAATAGAAGCAGGCCTTCTCTTCGCGAAATATCATTACTACTACGAAGAAAGTAATAAAACCAAGCGAATGCATTTATAATAACAACAAAAGTGAATATAAATGTATCAATAGAATTTACGCTTCCACCATTAAAAAGGGTGAAAACACCAAAAAGTAAAACGTTAACAGACGCCGAACCTAAGTAATTTCCAAATGCGATATCTTTTTTACCTGTTATAACAGCCCTTAATGCTAATGATAGTTCTGGGATATTGGTTCCAAGTGAAATTACAAAAAAACTAATAAAAAATGCGGGGATGTTAAAAGCATTTGAAATTAATATAGTTTTATCAACAACAATCCTGCTTGCTATAAAAACAATCGTAATGCCTATTATAATTTTTAATAAAGCGTGTTTATCCTTTTGTTGAAAAACCCCAAGCGGATTCGGAAAACGGTTTTTAACGCGTAAACCCTGATCAAACATTTGTATGACTAAAGCAACGTAAGCAATTATCATCAATATCGCTTCGATAAGGTTAATGTTGCTATCTAGCATAAAAAAGGCTGGGATGGTTAATACGATGAGGGAAAGGACAAGGTTTCTTTTAGAAAAATCATGACTTAGGCGAATTCCATTTCCTCCAATTGCTAAGATCGGAATCACAAGTAGAAATAAAGTTATTATCCCACCTAACAGATTGCCTACGAAAATTTCGGGTTTTTGTTCGGCGATGGAGTTAAATCCCACTCCAATTTCTGGGACCGAAGTTAAAATTCCAAGTAAAAAAAATGACGTGGCGAATTCTGAATATTTGTTAGCACGGGCAAAATCATGTACAGATTTTACTATCATCCCAGCGCCGGCCCAAATCAATCCAAAGGCAATAACAAAAAGGAAAAAATCAACTAGCATACACTTTAGTATATGTTATCTAAGTAAGTTATGTGAAGTATTTTATTGACGCTAACGTTATTTACAGTCTGGAGTTTTTACACTTCCAGAAAAGACAACATCGCCTGATTCATCGTATATTCTATACTCTGATGTTTCAAACAAGTCATCATCATTCAACGCATCCTCATGAAGTTTTACAGTAAATCCAAGTCCGCTTCTGATGCTATCTCTTGACGTGTATTTTCCATCAAAGTAATTATCATCTTCTTCCAGCCATTCTTCACAGCTATGTTTAACTTTGAATGAAAATCCGTCTTCTAATAATTTCTCGGCTTCTCTATTCATATCAAAGGTATATTCAAATCTGTAATAATCGTCATCCTCATCAACGTCAGGATTATCAATATCGAACTCTGCGTCGTCGAGATCTAATTCTTCTTCAACCACTCGAGTTGTTGGCTTTGGTGTAACTCTTGGTGTAGCAGCAGGAGTAGGTGTAGGTGCCGTAATTCCTTTAACAGCTGGCGCAACAGGTGTCGCAGCATTCGTGTTTTCTGTTATTCCATAGTATTTTTGAGTAGTTGGAGTAATCGCTCTAGACTGGTCATCTTCTGATTCTGTTTTTGACTCATCTTCTACTAAATTAGGTCGTTGTAATAGCCTAGAAGCAACACTATCTGTTTGCTTGCCTAAGTAACTCATCCAATAGTTATACCCAAAATAACCTCCAAAACCTATAAGG
>JAUPVU010000071.1 GCA_030916925.1 Patescibacteria group bacterium | reverse complement strand
ATTACGCAATGTTGACCACTTCTTATTGCAACACCGTCTGAATCCAATACTGAGGCGAGGTCATGAGATGGAATATTTTTTACATTAAATGAAATAAGAGACACTCTTTTCTTTGGATCAAGTGATCCATATATCTTTACATCCTCTCTACTTAGTTGATTTACTGCATAATGCATAATTTCTTCTTCAACCTTGGAAATTTCTTCATAACCAATATTTGAAATATAGTCGCATGCAGCTGCGAGACCAACTGCTCCTGTTACATTTGGAGTTCCTCCTTCAAGCATTTCAGGCATTGAAGCGAAGATTGTGTGATCTAAATAGACCTCTCTTATCATTCCTCCACCTAGGATAAATGGTTTTAATTCATGAAAAATATCTCTGTTTATCCATAACACTCCAATTCCCATCGGGCCGTACATTTTATGGCCACTAAAAGCCACAAAATCTGCACCTAACTTCTTAACACTAACTCGCATGTGTGGAACTGATTGAGATGCATCGATAATAATTCGTGGAAAATGCATATTAGAATGTGTTTGTTCCGCTTTTAAATGCTTTGCCTCAATTACTCTTTTTTTAATATATTTATTGATTTCCTTAACATCATTAATAGACCCTAGGACATTTGAGATATGTGCGTAAGCGACTAACTTAACCCTCTCCCAATCAACATTCGTATTTTTGATATCAACGAAACCTTCTTCATTTACAGGAATATAAACGACTTCACATCCGGTCCTGGAAATTAGATGTTGCCATGGAACTAAATTAGAATGATGTTCGGCTTCTGAGACTAAAATAATTTCACCTTTTTGTATATTTTTTTCTCCCCAGGAATATGCAACTAAATTAATTGATTCAGTAGCATTTCTTGTCAAAACAATTTCTTCAGGAACATTTGCATCGATAAAATTCGCGATTTTTCTTCTCGCACTTTCATACATCAAGGTAGACTCTTCGCTCAAAAGATGAACTCCACGATGAACATTTGCTCTATGATTAAATTCGAAGTCAGTCATCGCATCAACTACAATTTTTGGAATTTGTGAAGTAGCAGCACTATCTAAATAAACAAGTGGCTTTCCATGTATCTTACGTTTAAATATTGGAAAATCTAATTTATAATTCTTCATTTTTAAGTGCTGGAATTAATTGAACTAATTCTAAAGTGTGATCGATATCAATTTTTTTTATAATGTCATTTAAAAATCCATGCACTAGCATTTGTCTTGATGTTGATTCATCTAATCCTCGGGACATTAAATAATATACATATTCATCCTCGAAAGAAGAAATTGTAACCCCGTGAGACGCCTTAACATCATCAGCACAAATCTCTAACTGTGGTGAAGAATTAACAACAGCATTGTCACCAATTAATAGATTGTCATTTTGTAAATACGCATCAGAAAGTTGAGCATTCTTGTCGATTTTAATCAAACCTTCATAATCCATTTTTGATGAATCAGCGAACACACCTTTTAAATGTACTCTTGAGAAAGTATTTGGCACCGCATGAATACTCTTTGTTTTTAATTTTAGATGTTCGTTTTTTTGGAGAAAAACAATTCCGAATACATTAACGGTAATACCCTCAGCATTTAATATAATTTCTAAATCAGCATCTCCGCTTGATTTACTAACTAAAAGAATATTTTCATCCTCAGTGAATTCTAGCCTTTGCTTTATTGGACTATCTGTAAGATTAATTATTTTCATTACCCAACCGAACCTTCCATTTCTAATTCAATCAATCTATTTAATTCTACAGCGTATTCCATCGGAAGTAACTTAATAATTGGTTCAATAAAACCATTAACAATTAAAGCTGCTGCTGCTTCTTCGGTTAATCCTCTGCTCATTAAATAAAATAATTGCTCTTCACCGACCTTACTAACGCTTGCCTCGTGTCCGATTTTAACTTTTTTGTTTTGGATTTTCATAAATGGATAAGTATCAGTTCTTGATTCGGGATCAAGAAGAAGCGCATCACAAACAACATTCGATTTAACATTTTCAGCGCGCTTGATTACTTTTACCATTCCACGATAAGTAGCACGTCCAGAACCTTTAGATACCGATTTAGAAATTATGTTCGAGGAAGTATTCGGCGCCAGGTGGACCATCTTAGCTCCAGTATCTTGGTGCTGCCCATCCTTTGCAAAGGCCAACGACATAACTTCACCCCTGGCGCCTTCTTCCATTAAAAACACCGAAGGATATTTCATTGTGACTTTTGAGCCAATATTTCCATCAATCCATTCCATTGTGGCATTCTGATAGGCAAATGCCCTCTTAGTCACAAGGTTATAAACGTTTTTATACCAGTTTTGAATCGTTGTATACCTAAATCTTGCACCTTTTTTAACGATGATTTCTACAACCGCAGAATGCAATGAGCTGTCACTATAAACAGGAGCTGAACAGCCTTCAACATAATGCCCAAATGAATCTTCTTCACATATAATGAGAGTCCTTTCAAATTGGCCCATATGATCGGAGTTAATTCTAAAGTAAGCTTGTAACGGTTTTTCGATTTTTACCCCTTTTGGAATATATATAAAAGAACCTCCTGACCAAACTGCACTATTTAAAGCGGCAAATTTGTTATCGGATGCAGGAATTATAGTTCCGAAGTATTGTTCAAAATATTCAGGATACTTTTTTAGTGCCTCATCAGTACCAAGGAAGATGACTCCTTGATCCTGTAATTCCTTAATCAATGATCCGTAAACTATTTCAGAATCATACTGAGCTTTAACTCCAGATAAGAAATCCCTCTCAGCCTGTGGTACACCTAATCGGTCAAAAGTTGTTTTAACCTCGTCGGGAACATCATTCCAACTTTTTTCTTGGCGATCAGACGGCTTTACATAATAATAGATATCGTCGAAATCTATCCCGCTTAAATCGCCACCCCAATTTGGCATTGGTTTTTCTAAAAATATTTTGTACGACTTAAGCCTAAAATCTAACATCCACTGCGGCTCATTTTTCATCTTTGAAATTTCTCTTATAACGTCCTCGTTTAATCCTTTACGAGTTCTAAATGTGGTAGAAGTATCTGGCATTGAAAAACCCTCAGCATAATTCAAATCATTCTTTAATTGTTGTTCCTGATTACTTAATGTTTTGGCCATGATTATTTAATATATTTTTCGTAACCTTCTTTATCTAGAGTAGTGGCCAATTCAGGACCACCCGAAGCTACGATTTTTCCACCATAAAGTACATGTACTTTATCTGGATGTAAATATTCAAGGAGCCTTTTATAGTGAGTGATAACAATCATTCCGATTCCCAAATCTTTTGCTAATTTTTTGGCGCCTTCACCTACAATTTTTAGTGCTGAAACATCTAAACCCGAATCTGTTTCATCTAGAATTGCGTATTTTGGTTCGAGTACTGCCATCTGTAAGATTTCTGACTTTTTCTTTTCTCCGCCGCTAAATCCTTCATTTAAATTGCGCTCTAAGAATGATTTATCCATATGTATGTTTTCCATTTTGTATTCAAGATATCGTCTAAATTTAATTGGAGAAAGATTTCTGAAATCCTCACCTTGTCTATGTTTTTGAACTGTGTTGTATGCAAGTCTTAGAAACTCTGTGTATGAAACACCTGGAATTTCTGTAGGATACTGCAAAGCTAAATATAAACCTTCCCTAGCTTTTTCATCAACTTCCAT
>JAUPVU010000070.1 GCA_030916925.1 Patescibacteria group bacterium | reverse complement strand
ATGGGGCAATACGATCCAGAAGTTGATAAGCAACGGGAGAGGTTGTTACAGCTTATTAGAGAGTCTAATGCGAAGGCGGTATTTGGTGGTGATCAGCATATTTATTCTGAATCCACTGACGCTTCTGATAAAGAGTTAAAACATTATGTTGTCGGCTCCTTGAATAGTTCATTAAATATTGGAGGACGGTCTTTTGTTGTATTGACAACATATAAGAGCGGGGATTATGCTGTTAACAAGGTAAATTTTTAATATTTTAATACTATGGATTTTAATCAACAACTCAAAAAAGTAAAAGGAACCATGAAGTTTCAGCGGACTGTCATCTTGGTCAAACCAGATGGAGTTCAAAGAGGGTTAATTGGAAAAGTACTTACTAGATTTGAAGATAAAGGTTTGAAGCTCGTTGGATTAAAATTAATGAATGTCGACGACGTAGTATTGGAATCCCATTATTCGCACTTAAAAGACAAACCATTTTTTCAATCTATTAAAGATTATATGAAAAGTTCACCTGTAGTTGCGATGGTATGGGAAGGCGTGGAGGCTGTACAGACGGTTCGAACGATTTGCGGTACCACTAATTCATTAGAAGCTACGCCAGGAACAATAAGAGGAGACTTTGGTATGGGAAAACCTGCAAATATAATTCATTCATCTGATAGTCCAGAGAATGCCGAGGCAGAGATTGTTAGATTCTTTGATGCTAAAGAAATATACGACTATGATAAGACAGAATACATGTATGTATATTGGCCAGATTCTTAATAAAACTCCCGAAAGTTCAAATTCAATAGTTATCGATTGAAGTTCTCATTTGTTGCGATTGTTTAATGTTAACTTTTGTTCCAAATGTGCAATGGTGCCCCCGGAAGGACTCGAACCTCCGTGTCAGGTTTAGGAAACCTGCGCTCTATCCAGTTGAGCTACGGGAGCAAGTTGTTATCTGATAAATTTATTATACTTCAAGTTAGTCGATTTTAAACCACGAATCTGTCATTTGCTGACATAGTTTATTCCAAGGTAAGAGTTCGAGCTTAAGCTCTTATATGATTAAGTGTGTAAGGTATAGTTGGTTAAGACTGAGATGAACGTGTACTAAAATTACCCACTCGCTCTCGACTTATTTAATAACGTTTTCAGGAGAAAAAACTTTTTTGTTTGAAGTTATCGTAACTGGGCAACCCTAGACCTATATAAAAATCAATTTTGATTGTTTGGCAAGGTATGCGCGGGGCTGGGACTCGACGCAGGCGGTTTTAAGTCCTTGTTTGCTGCGTGGTTAGTGGATAAGTGTCAGCAGTCGCCGTAGTTTTTTGACATGTATAGAAAATACTTAAAGTAGTGGCATAACATGTTAACTGTTATAATTTTGTGCATGGGAACCTACTTTTGGCTAAGAACAATTGGTAATCTTTGTTGGACGATTGGCGTGGGTATTTTTATATTTACATATATACCCATTGTTTATGGTGAGGTGTCATATCGAATTTTTCCACATGAAAAAGTAATAACAGAAGGAGATATAACAGAAAGAGTAAAAAATGATGAAGAAAAAATCGATAACAAGGTTCTAAATATCTCACCTTATGAGGCCATTAACCCGGAATTTTCAATAATTATTCCTAAAATAGATGTAAATGCACCAATTGTTTCTAATGTTTCAATGGCAAATGAAAAGGAATATATGGATGCCTTAAGACAAGGAGTTGCGCATGCACGTGGTACCGCAATGCCAGGTGAAGCAGGAAATATATTTTTATTTGCACATTCATCCATAAATTTTTGGCAATTAGGTCCCTATGCTACTGTATTTAACTTACTTAATAAGCTAGAAAAGGGAGATGTTATCGTTGTAGCGCACCAAGGTATCTATTATGAATATGCTTTTACTGATATGACCGTAGTTCCAGGATGGGATACAAGTCCATTTGATGTTGAATATGATGATTCTGTAATAACTTTAATTACATGCGATCCACCGGGAACAACGTTAAATAGGCGAGTTGTAAAAGCCCGTTTACTAAATACAATTAGACCGTAAATATTTCTTCTATTTAAAATCAGATTCTATCTGAGAGCTATACCGTAAAGGTTAGGAAGGTTTCCTTCTTTTAAAGAAGTTAAGACTATTATTTTATCTCCACTTGGTGTTGAATGCGCCTTATTAGAGGCAAGATAGCCGGTATAAACCGTGGTTTGATTTGTTCCATCAATTCGAATTAGGCTTACAGAGTAATTATCTGGTCTGCCAGGGACATTTGTAGTTAGGATTAAATGGTAGGAATCTGAGTACCATGAATAGTTTGTTGTAGTTAAATCAACATCTCTTAAGGTGTAGTTAAGTCTTTGTTCATCTATTGGTAAAGTAGGTTCGGCATTGTATATAACTAAATCTGTCAAGGTAGGATTATTTTGTGAAGGAATTTCGACCACAAATTTTCTTTCATCTGGTGACCATTTGTCTTTAGTGTTTTCCCAATTCGATTTGATTATGTCAGGAACCTGTTGGGTAGATTCAATTTGTTCGACTTGTGTGGCTAAGAAAGTTTCTTTCCAATCATCTTCCCATTCTTTATATATAATTTCTGCATCAGCGACTTGCTTTGGCGCAGTATTTATGGCGGTTTGACTGGTGAAATTGGTTCCGACGTCATAAAGTAAATATCCTTTTGGATTAAGTTCCACTAACAATTGTTTGTCGTCTAATGACCACACTAAATTGGTTCCTAGTGATGGAGTGAATTGTGTCGTATCTACTATCAGTGGCTGGCTACTATTTCTTAATATATTCAAAGCACTACCCGCTAATGGAAGTATCCAAACTCCTGGATCTTCTTGATTTGTCGTTATGTAAACAATGTCGTTATAGCTTGAAGAGAGGTCAAATGCTTTAACATTTGTGTTTGTAAGTGGCTCTAGCCTTGGCGTTCGTGAAACTAATACTGCAGTTATGTCAGTGACGAGTTCTGGATATACAGTTATTTCTTTTTGCCAAGTTTCGAATCCTTCTTTCTCTACCCTTAATTTATATTTTTTTGGTGTAAGGGAGGCGATTGTATCATCAGTGGCTGTTATTGCAGTTTCATCAAGATAAACTTGGCCTCCATCTGGGATGGATCTCACCGCTAACATTCCAGTTTTGACCATGATGGTTGAGCTATGATTATCGATATCTATTGAATTCTTAATTCTCCATCCTTCGCTGTATAAGACGGAAATCGTAGTGATTACTAATAGAGTACTTAGCGTTAAAACTAGTGATATTAAATTCCTCATATATATGTATATTATAATGCATTCTTCTAATTAAAAAACATTCTTAATTAGTATGTTTTTTGAGGATATAATAGGTGGCCTGGGGCTAAATAGGCTTATAGTGAGTGGCTCCTTGTTGACCTAATATGTCGTCGATAGTATGTTGACGATATGACAATAGAACTTCAAGACAAATTATATACTTCAACTCAAGTGGCAGATATTTTAGGCGTAAGCTTAAGGACACTCTATAGGTACATGGAAGACGGACGTATTCAGTCAATGCGCACTGCATCTGGACGACACCGTTTTACAAAAGATCAAATAATCGACTTTTTGAATGCTGGAAATTTGTCTCCATTAGACATCGAGAGGCCGTCCTCTTATGTGACAAGAAACGATAGTCAACCCATGCAAGGCAACAATAACTTAAACCAAGTCCCACCAACGTCACAATTTAGTAATCAAAATTTTGGACAGTATAATAATCAAGCTGGACAGCAATCGCCTTATATTGACTCGAATACTAACTATGGAAATGTAGCACCTGTTGGTCAACCTGCTGTCTCGACAATGCCTGAGACATTTATGCCACAACAACCAGTTCACGCACCAAACAACGACAATTTTTTAAATAATTCATTTTTTAATAGTTCTAATAATGTCACTCAGACAATGGCACCAGCAAATGATCCCTTTGCTGATTTCGATGATGAACCACTAGATATACTTGGTAATAATCCGATAGGGCAAAATAATCAGGTAAACTTTGGAAATCCATTAAACGCTGAAAACCCACTAAACGTTGCAAATCCATTTAATGAATTTGGTCCAACTAATGTAAACGAGCCGACAGTTCCAAATCCTGCTAAGTTCAATTCTGATTTTGATTTTAGTGATTCGATTGATGAACCAAAATTTGAAACACCAGTTCAAAGAAAAGTCGAAGAAACTCCAAACGATTTTAGAAACGAATTCAAAGAGGTATATCGTGAAGTGGAAGTTCGAACCCAACAAAACCAAGTACCTGAACCAGTTAGACAACAGTCACAATTTCAACCGGCAACGCACCCTCAACCAACGCCGCAGCCTCAACAAGCTGCACAACCTCAGCCAGGAGGATTTGGTTTAGGAATGCCTCAACAGCAACCAGCAGCTCCTGAGTTAGTAGACCTAGGTTCACATTTAAATATTAGATATTATAAAAGTGAACACTCAGACTTAATAGAGCTAGCTCGTAAAATTAAGGATGTATCTAAGTCAAGAGATTTAGAATATGCTTTCACACTTTATGCTGGATTATCTTTGCATTTTTTAATAGATCCTTTTACCATATTGCATTTTTATGCTAATCCAGAAGATATGCAGATATGGAAAGAAGATTTGAAATTATCACCAGTAAGCAGAAAGGAAGATGCTAATGTAGGTGTGATAATTAATACTGATATAGTATTTGCTCCAACACGTGAAATCGCAACATTTAAGGTTGTCGAAGACAAAATCTTATTAAGAGACTTATCTGAGGTAAGAGAAGAAAATCTAATAAGAAAATTTAGAGAGCAATTAAATTCATAGAGAAAAAAGCATATAGAATAGCGTTGACTTTTCGTATTATAGGCTGTATACTACACCACGAGTACATTGATTTTACAACGTTCTTGTATAGGACCCACCTGCGAAGACGGTGGTTATATAACATTTGGAATGAAAGCGGGAATTATCCTTTTTATTTTTCCTAGTTTTATTTCATTCCCAAGCCGTTTTGCGGATGGGTTTTATACACGAGCACAATTTGGTGGGCAATGATCCGCTTCTTACCTGGAAAGTGACTGGGCAGGACACTTACTTGGGGAAGCGGATCTTTGCCCACTTCTGTTATATGCACTATGTTAAACTTCTGTTATGGTGCGAAAACTAAATCATAACGATAATAGTAATAGTTTTGCAGTCTCACAAGTTATGGATAAAAAGAAAATCTCTAAACTAAAAATAATTCATATAGCAGCCGAAGCGGCTCCTTTTTCTACCGTGGGTGGAATGAGTAGCGTTATTACTTACTTATCTAGGACATTAGCAAAAGATGGTCATGATGTAAGTATTTTTATGCCTAAATTTGGATTTATAGACGAAAAAACTTATCCACTAGAACTGGTTTATAAAGGATTGAAGGTCCCAACTGGGCACACAAAGGATCCTAATTTTCCTTCGCATTTAATATGCAACGTTAAGAGGTATGTTGCAGAGGACGGTGTTTCATTTTATTTCTTAGAAAATATGGAATATTATGAGAAACGGTCTAATGTGTATAACTATTCGGATGACTATTTAAGATGGGCATTATTGGCCTATGGTTCATTACAATACATTTCTAATCATATGGAAAAAGAGCCCGATATTATCCATGTTCATGATTGGCATACTGCCTTAGTTCCCAACATTGTATTTAAAGAATATAAGCCAAAGGGGAAATTCGAAAACACTTCATGTGTTTTAACCATTCACAATATATCTTTTCAAGGTCAATCAATTGATCCTGCAAGTGAATTAAATTTCGATGATGGAAAATCAAGGATACCTGCATTTTATAACGATAGGTTCAAAAAATTAAATTTCTTGAAAAGAGGCATTATATACTCTGATATTGTTAATACTGTTTCAGAAGGTTACGCTCGTCAAATTTTGACGCAAGCATATGGATGTGGCCTCGAAATTTTGTTAATGGAACTTAGATCCAAGCTCTTTGGAATTATTAATGGAATTGATTATGTGAAATTTGATCCTCAAAATGATCCTTTCTTAGAAGCAAATTTTTCGATAAACACCGTTGAACGCAGGTTAATCAACAAGAAAAAATTACAAAAAGAATTCAATTTAGAGCAAGATGACGGTGTACCTATTTTTGCATTTGTAGGTCGTTTGGACCATCAAAAGGGCGTTGATTTAATGATTGAAGTTGTCGAAAAATTTCTAAAAGATTTTAATGCACAGTTTGTATTAATAGGTTCGGGAGATATGGAATTAGAAAAAGGCGCTAAACGATTGGCTGAAAAATTTCCTAAAAAAGTTGGAGTACATACATATGCTAATTTTACTTTGCCTAAACTTGTTTTTGGCGGTGCAGATATGCTTTTGATGCCATCACGTTTTGAACCATGCGGAATTGTTCAGATGGAAACAATGAGGTATGGTGCGATTCCTATTGTAAGAGCAACTGGTGGATTGGATGATACTGTAGAAGATTTTAATCCTTCTGATCTAACTGGTAATGGATTTAAATTTAAAGATTTTGATGGATGGTCGCTATATGGGCAAATGGTTAGAGCACAAGAAACCTATAGAAATAAAACCGTATGGAAACAAATTCAACTAAATGCAATGTCTACGGACTTTTCATGGGATAATATTGCAGATAAATATATAGCTCTATACAATAAGGCTATTCACTTTAAAAAAGAAGGTTATTTTAATAAAAATCTAGAATAATGAATTGGGCACACTTTCTACACATATATCAACCTGCAGACCAGCACCCTGGAATTTTAGACAAAATAGCAAACGAATCATACAGGCCGTTAATTAGAGGATTATATAAAAGTCCAAATGCAAAAATTACTTTAAATATTAATGCTGTTTTAGCAGAATTACTCTTTGAACATGGATTTAGAGATGTAGTGGATGGAATCAAAGACTTGGTAGAGATGGGGAAGATAGAACTTACAGGGTCCGCCAAGTTTCACGCATTTTTACCTTTATTACCTGAATCAGAGCTAGAGAGACAAATTGTATTAAATCATCAAACTAATAAACGATTTTTTGGTGATGCATTTAATCCCAAGGGATTTTTTCCACCTGAAATGGCATACAGTCCCAAGGTTGCATCTGTCATTAAAAAATTAGGATATGAATGGATTTTAGTAGATGAAGTGTCTGTATTTGGAGTGTCAGAAGCAGAAAGGCGCGACGTTTTGTATCAAATTAAAGACCTAGGTCTAAAAGTGTTTTTCAGAGAAAAACGTGCAAGTAACATAATAATGGGTGCCTTGGTTAGATCTAATGAGTCACTTGAAAGAGCAATGGGAGACGTGACTAGCACAAATAATTACGTTATTACAGCTATGGACGGAGAGACATTTGGTCACCATAGGCCAGGTTTAGATTTGGCATTATTCGAAATTTTAGGGAATTCTAGATTTCCTTGTGTTAGGATTTCAGATTTGCTCGATTTATACACAGAAGTTGTAGATGTAATTCCAATGGATTGTACGTGGGCTACAAGCGTTAAAGATGCGAAAGCTGGTAATCCTTATAATTTATGGCTTGATCAAGAAAATCCAATACATAAAAACGAATGGCAACTTGCAGATCATGCAATCAGATTAGTAAACGAGTCAGAATACTCTGATTCAAAAATGCCAAAGCTACTAGAAGAAACCAAAAGCTGGGAACAAATGACTGATGAAGAGAAAAGTCGAGAAGAAAAAAAGAGAAGGTGGATTAAATGTAGAGACTCATTAGATAGAGCCTTAAATAGCGATCCCTGGTGGTGGGCTAGTGCAAAGCCATGGTGGAGTGTTGAAATGATCGAAAAAGGAATGTTTTCTCTATATAAAGTTGTTAATGACCTTCCAGATGTTTCTTCTGCAGATTTAGAAATAGCAGAAGATTTATACAAAAAAATACTGTTTGTGGCTCATGATTGGCAAAGAACAGGAAAAGTAGACCAATTTGCAAAAGAAGAATCGGCGGAGAGGCGTATACCATTATCAAAGAGATTTAACGCAGAACCATATTACCATGCGCTCTTAGATGCACTAAAACTTGAAGAAGAACGTGCAATAAGTAATAGGGAATACGAACAAGCTATAAAATGGAGAGATTCTATTTATAAATTACAGAAAGATTTAGATATATATGATGCCGTTCATATTATGGATCTCTTTAGGGCAGAAGCTGATATATCTAAGTTCGAAGAGTTCTTGAGAGAATATAAAGAAAAGTATAATATCCTGTCCAAAGGCCAGCCCGAGTAAATCGTTAGTAATCATAATGACAAACACAGATCAAGTGAGTTCAATCGCTCTAAAATACGGCTATGAAATTGAGGAGATAATAAGGACCCCAGATGGTGGTTCTAGGCGATCATATGTTGTGTTTTTAAAGGACAAAGAGGGTAAAAAGTTTACGATGAAGATGTTTGAATCGAGCGATCAGTGGGCACTCGAAAGGTTTTTGAAAGAAATCAAGAATATTCGCTTTATAAGATCCAATATACCGAAAAAATATAAAAGTTGGATACCAAAAATCATCACATATTCAACTAAAGAAGAGAATCCATTTTATATATATGACCAGATTGCAGGTAATCAATTAGGCTCGTTTGTTTATGACTATGGAATAGTGTGGGGCAGCTTTCATAAAGATAATTTTGACCTGTTTATTAATTTTTTTAACCAATTAGCAAAGATAGATTATTCTAAAGAAACTTTCCCAACATGGGGGAGTAGGTTGGCAAGAAAGGAGCTTCAATATTATTTTGAACAGGTAGAAAGACTGCTTCCTTCAGATTTATATGACCGTATACAGGCCTTTTACGAGCGTCATCATAATTATGTTTCGAAATCTCAGGTGTTATCGCATAGAGATCTTTACCCAGAAAATATATTAATAAAGGCCCCTGGATCTAAACAATTCACTTTTATTGACTGGGAGTACTTAAGCTTAGTTCCAATTGGATATGATGCAGCTTTTCTATTCTTATCATTTTGGAGAGAGGAATATTGGAAATCTAAGGTCTTTTCGCATTTTTATAATATATATAAAAACGACCCTAAATTACGACGTGAGTTCTTAATCTCATTTAGGTTTTGTTTGATTATTTTAGCAACAAGATTTTTATATCAAATGCATACTTATGGCGAAACCAAAGGTAATGCAGAGCGAAATGCACATTTATCATTCATCTACGATTTAGAGCATGCGCTAACCGGCGATATCGTTAAACCTCGTAATATCAAATTTTATGTGTCAAACACTGACGTTCAGGAGGTTTGCGACTTATATAGTATTGGAACCGTTAAAAATCACCAGATTTTTTACGCCAGCAAAGGTAATACAGTTGCGAAGGTAGTTACTGATCAAGGTTCGTTTATTTTAAGGTTCTATTCGCAATCTAGGTCGTCTAATCTTATTAAAAGGGAGTTGGATATTTTTGAAAAGCTTAGGGATAGTGGTATTAATACATATAATTTATTCAAAACCTCTGAGGGAAATCTATATTCTGAAATAGAATTCTATGGAAAGAAACGAAGGATTGCAGTTTTGTCGTACCTGCAAGGTAAAAAATTAAGTCATAATTGGGCTGACGAAAAAGCTATTACAGGAGCTGGCCAAATGTTAAGAAAAATTCATGACAACAACGTAATTCACGGTGACTACAGTAAGGAGAATGTCTTATATAGTAAGAATAAATTGACAGGCGTTATTGATTTTGAATGGGGACGTTTTACTAAATCACGAGATGCAAAATATCATGATTTGGCTAAGGCTATTGCATTATGGCTTGTTGATACACGATGTAAGAAACTAAATGATGACATGTTTATTACGACATTCCTCAACGGATATTTTCATGATAAGAGAAAGAAGGATATTTATAAAAAAATTCTAGAAATAACTTTGCAGAAAATTGAAAACGAACGCTCAATATTTATGACAACATTAGATACAAACGTTAGTTTGGATTCTGGAAGAAGATTCAATGCGGCTAATAAGACTGTTTCAGAGCTGTTGCTTTCTTATAAAGGGTAATATATTTTTTAGCGCTTTCTTTCCAGCTGTAATCACGGTTTACACCATTTATTACGATTCTTTCCCACTTAGCTTTGTTTGAAGTGAAGTCCGAAAAAGCACGTTTTAAAGCCTTTAGCATATCCACTTTGCTAAATCCTGTGTAAACATATCCGGTTACATTTTCTTCGACCGTGTCATACAATCCCCCCGTACCCCTTACTACAGGAACAGATCCATATTTCATCGCTATCATTTGTGTAAGACCGCACGGTTCGTATCTCGAAGGGACTAAAAACATATCAGAGGCTGCATAAATTTGTCTTGCTGTTTTTTCTGAGAATGTAATTAATGCCTTATATCGTTTATTAAATTGAGTTTTTGAATTGTATTCTTTAAAAATCATTTCTAATTGAGGATCACCTGTTCCAAGAATTACAACTGAATAACCCATTTCCATTATTTCATCAAGTGATTCGGCCACTAAGTCTAGACCTTTTTGATGTGCTAGCCTGCTAATTATTCCAAGTAAAGGTCGATTAGAAATTTCTAGGCCTAAACTTTTTAGTAGTGCTTCTTTATTCTTTTGTTTACCGGCCTTGAGATCCCCGGTGCTGTATTGAAAATCAATTTCCCTATCTGTCATAGGATTAAACACTTCGTAGCTTATTCCGTTTAAAATGCCCTCTAGTCTTGCTTCACGTGCATTTAGAATTTCATGCAAACCTTCTCCAAATTCTGGTGTTTGTATTTCTTCTGAATATTTTTTAGAAACAGTGGTTATATAATCTGAACCAACGACTCCCTGTAAAACAAAATCTAAATTATCGTCTTCTGCATCCCATTTAAGAGTGCGATCATTTTTTATATCTAGTTCTAACTTAGAAGCGACTTCGAGTTTGCTAAATCCCTGATAAGCGAGATTATGAATGGTAAATATTGTTCTAGGTTGCTCTGGAACGTCTCTGAACCTACTAATACTTTGTAATACTTGAGGAACCATTCCTGTGTGCCAATCGTTACAGTGGATTACATCTGGGTAGAATATTTTGTTTGGGGTTCCAAAGTATTGTCCGATTACCTTGCTAAACAGAGCAAATCTTTCTAATTCGGCTTCTGGGCTGGCCATTGTTTCTGGTGAAAAATATATTCCTCCATTCGTAATTAAATCGTCGTTTTTAATTAGATAAACAATAATTTCGGTTCCTGGTAAAAAAGTTGAGTAAAGTTCTACTTTTAAGTTTTTTTGGCCGTATTTAACTTGAATTTCATCGATTTTGTCGATCTTAATATTAGCCTGTCTTGATAGCATTTTATCTGCTAAATCTTTGTAAAACGGAATTACAATTCTAACGTCGATTCCATATTGAGTTAGTGCGATAGGAAGGCTTCCAACGACATCGGCGACTCCTCCTACTTTTACAAGTGGAGAACACTCTGATGCGGCAAGAAGGACTTTCATATTTA
>JAUPVU010000069.1 GCA_030916925.1 Patescibacteria group bacterium | reverse complement strand
CGGGACGATTTTGAAGATGAATCCAGATGGGGTTGGTATTACAGTAATTATACTGATCCAATCAACTATTTAAAATCAAAAACTGTAAGATGGGGAACGGGATGTTATAGAGATCCTAGCGGAGATGTTAAAACTGGTAAAGGTAGTTTTGAATGGCCGATGACTAACCCTCGAATCACCCAGAATTCTGGAACAAAAACTTGTTACAACTGGATGTATGGAGGAAAGGCACACCCAGCCTTAGACATGGTTGGGATGGGTGATATCTCTGTCCGGGCCGTTGACGACGGAGAAGCATATTTTTGTCGTAATTGCTTAGGAGATGGAGGAAACGGTGTGTTTATCTTTCATGATAAAGATTTGATGTCGGTTTACTGGCACCTAAGATAGTATAGTATTTGATTTTTCTTGATTTACAACTAAAATAGACGCATGAAGTATTTCGTAAAATCCTATGTACTTTTTCACATTAGGATAGCGAAACGCACACTGCTTGGAATTGATGCCCGTGTAATTGTTAATGTCTTTATTCTATTTCTGATTTTGCTATTTATTACGCAAATATTTTTTGCTGCAAACATTTGGAAGCTAATAGAAAACATATTCTTTCTTGCCTTAATCTTAGTAAACGCGTATTTTTGGGTTTTGGCCTGGCCAGAGGCGGATATTTACATAAAGCGTGCCAAGGAGCTTGAAATAATGCATACTAAATATAAACTAGAAGAGGAATAGTATGTATAAAAATTTATTTTTGCCCAATCCAGTAGATAAAAAGCGGCCCAGATTGATTCAGCCAAAGTTTTTGGTTGGATACATGTTATTTTTAGCCTTCTTTGTAGGTGGTTCTTCCTTCATGGTTGTGCAAAATCCGGACATTTTGGGTTATGCTACAAATATTAGTACGCAGGAGTTACTTTCTTTTACGAACAAAGTTAGAAATAATAGTGGGCTTGAATCATTAAAGCTCAATTCCCTCTTATCAAAAGCGGCTGAAAATAAAGCAAAGCATATGTTTGCTAATAATTATTGGGCACATACCGCGCCTGATGGAACCGAACCTTGGGACTTTATAATATCTTCCGGATACTCATATACATATGCGGGAGAAAACTTAGCTGTGGATTTTTCTGATTCGGACGATGTAGTTAACGCGTGGGTTAAATCTCCAACACACAAAGACAACCTTCTAAATAAAAATTATTCAGAAATAGGCTTTGCCGTGGTCGATGGTGAATTGGAGGGTAGAAAAACCACATTGGTAGTACAAATGTTTGGAAAACCTAGATATTCACAACCAGCGGTTGCTGTTCCTGACGAAAAGTCCGCCGGAGTAGAACCTGTTATTAGTGAAGCGGAAATAAATAAAAGAATTGTTGAGGAAAATCCTTCTCAGCTTGTAGAAGATGCAACAGATGTAAATCCCAATCCTACCTTAGTTACAGAGGATATTGCTTACCAGTTCGCATTTGACGAAGCTGAAATAGCTGAAGGTGGTGGGAGTGTTTTAAATGCTAATGATATTTTTAGTGTTTCGAAATATATCGCGTTGATCCTAGGGTTGTTTGTAACGCTTACATTCGCAATTGATGGGTATGCAGTTCGAAAAGCAGGCATGCTAAGAGTGACAGGCCACACGGTGTTACATATAGGATTTTTAGTACTCGTAATCGTTGGAATCTGGTATACAAACATTGGTTTAGTGCTATGATGAAAATATGAAAAATTGGCTCACAGAGCATAAAATCTTAGAAATTTTTCAATATATTTTGTTACTAATTGTAGTGGCCGTCTCGGCGATTTTTTTTGCTAATGTATCAAGTAATCTCCTTCGATTTTTTATAATTTTATTTGACGGAATCTTTTACGTCGTTTGGGGTTTATGGCATCATCATCACAAAGAGCGAATAGATAAATATGTATTCTATGAATATTTATTGGTTTCGATTTTTGTAGTTTTTCTATCTGCCATTGGCCTTGGAGTTATCCGCTTTTTTTAAAACTTCGATATGCGTACAACTATAATAATACCGACTTACAATGAAGCTGATAATATTGAAAATTGTATAAATACAGTTAAAAAAGTCTTAGTAGAAAGTAATTTAATCAATTCCTTTAACTTTTTAGTTACAGATGCAAACTCAAGTGATGGTACTGCTAATATTGTCAAAACATTGATTGCTAAAGATTCTAATATTCATCTGATAGAAGAAGGCAGCAAGCAAGGCATAGGCAAGGCTTATTCCAATGCGATGAAGAAAGCCTTTAGCGATTTACAATCAGATGCTGTTATTACATTTGATGCCGATTTATCACATGATCCAAAAGTAATACCTGAAATGGTAAAACTACTTGAAGATGGTGCAGATTATGTATGTGGCACAAGATATCGAAAAGGTGGGGGAATTCCCAGCAATTGGGGAATACATAGAAAACTTTTGAGTATCGTTGGCAACATGTTTATAAGGGTTTTATATTTTCAAGCAGGACTATCGGATTTTACATCTGGTTTTAAAGCCTTTAAAAAGAATGTTTTTGAGAAAATCTCCGATAAAATTTCGCAACATAAAGGTTACACTTTTAGCATTTCAACAAACATTGAGGCATACCGAGCTGGATTTAAAATTCACGAAGTACCTTATATGTTCAAGGATCGAACAAAAGGTGAATCAAAAATGGGAGCGGAGTATCTTATTATGGGATTCAAGTTTGTAACACTAAGCTGGATTTCAGATATGCTAAAAGTTAGGATTGTCCGAGTTTTACTTGCAGGGGGAGTAGGAGCAGTTTTCCAACTAATTTCTTATGGTCTTATATTTTATCCCCTCTTCGAAGATAAAAATATTTTGAATTTGAATATTACTAGTCAATTTATAGGTTTCAGTATCGCACCGCGATTTCTGATTTCTCAGTTATTTGCAATAGAGGTCGGTGTTTTATCCACCTTCTTAGTTAATAATTATTGGACTTTTAAAGACCATGTCTTGCACGGTACCAAGCTTATCTACGGTTTTTTAAAAAACAATGTGGGTGTAAGTATCGCTATTTTAATACAACTCTGGGTTGGACAGATTTTAGAGTATTTATTTGGAGAGGGAATTGTTAGACACTATACATATCAAGTAGTTGGAATTCTAGTAGGTCTAGTTTGGAACTTTTATTTTTATAAGAAAATTGTATGGAAAATAAAATCAAAATAAGTATTGTAATACCAGCTTATAATGAGCAAGGACGTATCGAACGAAGTTTACGCAGAATTAAAGCCTTTTTTGACGAAAGGACTTATGAGTATGAGGTAATTGTATCTGATGATGGCTCAACTGATAAAACCCTAGAAATCGTAAAGAAATTCCAGGAATCTTGGCCAGAACTTAAGGCATTAGAAAATTCACACAAAGGTAAAGCGCCTGCAATTATTTCCGGAATAAATAATGCGATAGGTGAGTATGTTCTTTTCACTGATGTTGATTTATCGGTTGATATTGGAGAATTGCCAAAGCTTCTGTATGCCGTAGAAGATAGGGGATTTGATGTAGCGATAGCTTCCAGAGAAGGTAAAGGTGCAAAACGAATTGATGAACCAACTATTAGACATATTATGGGACGTGTTTTTAATTATTTAGTACAACTTGTAATATTGCATGGAATTAATGATACCCAATGTGGTTTTAAATTGTTTAGGACTTCTGCCGCGGTAGATATATTCAAGCACACACTACTATATTCCCTGGATGACAAAATAATTACTGGCGGAAAAGTCTCTGCTTTTGACGTAGAGATATTATATTTAGCAAAACGAATGGGCCTAAAAATTAAAGAAGTTCCAGTCGTTTGGATATATCAAGATGAAAGCAAGGTTCATAATATTAAAGATTCATATTATAATGCAAAGGATGTTCTAGTCGTTAGGTTAAATAGTTTATTAGGAAAGTATAAAGTTTAGATTTTTAAATTTATATGAAAATAACAATTATTGGTACAGGTTACGTTGGTTTAGTTTCAGGAGCAGTTTTTGCTGATTGGGGACATGATGTCGTCTGCCTTGATGTAAACCAAGATAAAATAGACAAAATTAAAGAAGGCATAATGCCAATTTATGAAGAAGGATTAGAAGAATTAGTAAAGCGAATACAAAAAGAAGGTAGGTTTGTTGCAACCACGGATTACGAATTAGCAATGAAACATGGAGAATTAATATTTATCTGTGTTGGGACACCAAGTAACCAATCTGGAGCGGCCGATTTAACATATGTTTTTGATGTTGCAAAAAATATTGGAGAATTACTTCCAGAGAATCAGTACAGAGTAATTATAACGAAATCCACTGTACCAGTTGGTACGAATCATAAAGTGAAAGAAACAATTTTGAAAAATAGTGAGGGAAGAAAACTTGATTTTGATATTTGTTCAAATCCGGAATTTTTAAGGGAAGGTACTTCTATATTTGATGCCAATAATACTGACCGAGTCGTAATTGGAACTGAAACTGATAAAGCATTTGAAAAAATGAAAGAATTGTATAATCATTTAGAAACTACGATTTTACAAACCTCAATTCAAAGTGCAGAGCTAATAAAATATGCTTCAAATGCATTCCTGGCTACAAAGATTAGCTTTATAAATGAAATTTCGCAAATTTGTGAAAGAGTTGGCGCTGATGTTAAAGAAGTTGCACAAGGAATGGGATTAGATAACAGAATTGGTGGAAAATTTCTAAATGCGGGTATTGGATATGGTGGATCATGTTTCCCAAAGGATGTTGAGGCCTTGTATAGGACTAGTAGCGAAAAAATGTATGATTTTAGATTGCTAAGAGGTGTAATCGATGCAAATGAGAGGCAAAAACACTACTTTATGGAAAAAGTATGGAACAAATACGGCTCAAATTTAGATGGCTATGTGTTTGGAGTTCTTGGTTCTGCATTTAAGAATGGTACTGATGATACTCGTAAATCCGTGGCTCTTGAAGTTATTAAAATGTTAAGAGGCGCTGGTGCCAAGATAAAATTAGCTGATCCAGCGGCTCTTGAGAATTCCAAACGAGATCTTGGAACAATTGGAATGGAATATTGCGAAGAATTTAATGATGTATTTGATAAATCTGATGCAGTTTTTATACTCACGGAGTGGTCAGAATTCGCTAATATAAATTACGAAAAAATGGCCAGTAAATTAAAGTCAAAAGTTATATTTGATGGAAAGAATTTACTAAATCCTAAAGTTCTCACGGACTTGGGGTATGAATACCATTCAATCGGTAGAAGTTCTTACCTTTAGAAATTCTCTTAGGAAAATTGAAGAAAATATTGAACCCCATCCAATTGTAAAAAACCCGAATGGAAGTAGCTTTTGGAATATTCGAACTAGTGTAAGCGTTGACGCACCGCCATCTGATTCTAATGATTCAAGCGTTTGATTTTGCAATGGCTCCATTATGTGCTTTTGATATTCGAAACCGATTAATAAGGTGGAAAATCCAATTAAAAGTAGAGTGGCATATCTTGATGGTTTATAAAGTAACAGAAAAAACGATATTATTGTCCCCAAGAAGAATGCTATCGCGTACTCGTTATGGGCAAAAGTAAGATAGACAGTATTAAGTAATGAATCGGTAGTCATATTTAGATTTTACCAAGTTTTTTAGCTAGTGTTTCGGCGGAGTTCAAATCTTCAATAATTTGTTGAATTCCTTCTTCCCAAAAATTCTCATTTGTAATATCTAATCCCATCTCAGAAAAAATATCCTTAGGGGATTTATCAAGCCCTGCTTCATAGAAGGCTTTAATTTGTTTGATGAATGTAGGGTCTTTTGTTAACTTTGCACTCAAAGCTTTTGCAATTAATTCGCCACCTGCATATGAATAAACATAGAAAAAAGATCGTATGTGTGACCAATATACCCACCAGTTCTCTGATCCTGGTGAAAACTTAACTGCCGGTCCAGTGTAAGACTTCATCGCCTTAGAAAACAATTCGCCGATATCCGAATTGGATAAGAACGATTTTCCTTTATATTTTGTATGTAAATCCATTTCAAATTCATAACATGCGATTTGCCTAAAAATAGTAGAAATTGTGCCATTTAATTTATCCATCATATAGGCTAACCGGTCATTCTCGTTAAGAGATTGCTCAAGATATTTTCCTGTTACATCCTCCATAAAGGTACTTGCAACTTCTGCAACAAAAGTTGAAACTCCATAGTTTAGCTCGCTATTCTTTTTTGCAAGTTCAAAATTAATTGCATGACCGAACTCGTGTGCAAGTGTTGTTACATCTCTGAGCTTGCCAGTAAAATTCAACAGTACATAAACTGGGCTTATCCTACAAAAATTAGCACAGAAAGCTCCACCACTTTTTCCAGTCTTAGGATAAACATCAACACGCCCTTCTTCTAACATAATCTTGGAAAAATTGTAGAATGATTCGTCAAGTTTGCTGGATTCTAGGTAGATATTTTTGGCTTCTTCGAATGTAAAGGTGTTTTT
>JAUPVU010000068.1 GCA_030916925.1 Patescibacteria group bacterium | reverse complement strand
CCTTTATACAAGCATAAGACGTCATACTAGATGAGTTGACCTGGTTCTGTGACTGGATTTCAGACGTGTGCTATTCCGATCTTTAAATGCAGGTTTTGAAATTATCGAAAGATACCCTCATTCGTACCGTGTGGGCTACTACGAGCAAGATTCTGGACCTGGATTGGATGCGTCAATTTATGTACCTTCGGCTGATTTCAAATTCAAAAATGATACACAGAAGCATATTCTTGTAGTATCGGAATTTAATGCAGCAAACTATACGTTAAGTTACAAGATATACGGAACGCCAGATGGACGTAAGGTTGAAGTTGGAAAGCCTGAAATTTTATCGAGAAGAGCGGCGCCGCCGACAATATACGAAGATGACCCAGGTTTAGCAAAAGGCCAAAGGCGTCAAGTCGAAAGCGCCGTGGGCGGCGCCACCGTTCAATTTACACGAAAGGTGATGAAAGATGGCCAAACAATATTTAATGACGTATTTAAGAGTAATTACAAGGCCTGGCCAGCTGTTATTAAGGTTGGCACCCAAGAATAAGTTAGCTTAAGGATTGACTAGTTTTATCTGTATAACACCATTGTTTAAGGTATAGCTTAGTAATTTCCCATTTTTTGTGTGTGCTCCTGAAACATCGGGTTTCCACTCATTTTGAAATAAGTATTCTTTATAGTAGCTCTCAATTTCTGCATCACTTTGTTTTGACTGCATAACTACGTATATCTCATTGTTCCTTCTATCTATGCTCAATATGTCTGAATCTGGGAATATCGGCATTTCTTTAGATAAATCTAAGATCTCCTTTTTATCCTGAGTTCCAGCAACTGTTCCAGTTGAATTTAACTTATCTAATTCCTCACTACTAACTTGATTAAAGTATGTAACAGACAAGATTGCCAGCGAGGCAAGAATCACGGGGAGTCCGAATTTTAGTATCTTATCTTGTGTTACTAAGGTTTTCATAGTTGAAAGTATACCCCAAAACCTAAAAAAGGTTAAAATACTCCAGATGCACAAAATAATTAAAGTCAAAGGAGAAGAGTATAAAACGCCAATTTTTTGCCCAGATGCTACAAGGGGAGTTATCCGTTCAGCTGACCAGAAGGATTTACTGGATGCGAATGTAAATGGTCTAGTTGTAAATACCTATCACCTTTTATCTCAACCAGGGATTGAAGTTTTAAAATCAGTTGGAGGAATTAAGAAGTTAATGAGTTGGGATAAATTAATAATTTCTGATTCTGGTGGATTTCAGATTTTTTCACTAATTCATAAGAATAAGTCTCTTGGAAAAATTACCGAGGATGGTGTTAAATTTTATCTCAATACAAAAGGAGAAAAGAAAAAATATTTTATAACACCCGAAGAATGTATAAAGATTCAATTTGAAATTGGCTCAGATATTATGATTGCTTTGGATTACTTTACTCCCTATAAAGCCGATAAATGGGAAACACAAAAAAGCGTTGAAACAACAACTGCATGGGCTAAACGATGTAAGGAAGAATTTCAAAGACAATGCGAAAGTCGCGGAATGAATGATGGTACAAGACCTTTGCTTTTTGCGGTAATCCAAGGCGGAAATGATTTAGAAATGAGACAAAGGAGTGCAGATGAATTAACGGAGATTGGATTTGATGGTTATGGACTTGGAGGTTGGACCTTCGACGATGAAGGAAAATTTGACTTGAAGCTCGTTGAACAAATAGCAAAAATGATGCCTGATGATAAATTTAAATATGCACTTGGAGTAGGAAATCCTCAAAATATTATAGATTGTATTTCATATGGTTATGATATTTTCGATTGTGTTCTTCCGACTAGAGACGCAAGGCACCAAAGATTGTATATTATGGAACCGAAAGGTGACGAGTTCTATTCATACATTTATATTTCACGAAGTATTTACGCAAATGATAATGCACCGATTTCAAAAAATTGTGAATGTTATGCTTGCAAAAATTATTCTAGAGCTTATATAAATCATTTATTCAAAATAGGGGATTCGCTCGCCTTTCGGCTCGCGACAATTCACAATTTATTTTTTTATTCACAGCTTACTTTAAAGACTCAACAAGAACTCTAAAAACCCCAAGTAATTTTGCGGCGCCATACATTGGATATAAAACATACCAAGGATATTTATCAGTGTAATTCTTTTTCATAAATATAATCATCGCTTCTGTTGAAAGCTTTTGCATTTTAAGTCGATGCCTTAAGGGTTTGTTAGATATTTTACGAGTTGTGCTTCGTATTCCTACCCCAACCCCTTTTAGATGAGTAGCTTTAAATTGGGGCAAATACATTAATCGATAGCCCGCCTGTTTTATGTCATAGCAAAACTGCACATCTTCTCCATATAAAAAATAGTCTTCATCGAATCCATTGACCATTTCGTAAACCTTTCTTGGAACCATCATGAAATGCGAAATGCATAATTCAATATCATGTGGACTATTCATATCCTTACCAGGTAAGAAGTACCCATTAAATTTTCGTGAATCTTTGAATATTTTTGAAAGTCCAAATAACCTACAAAATGATATCCATGGAGTAGGAAAAGCTCGATGTGCATCCATGTCTAAAGTTACTCCATCTCCTAAAATTAATTTTGCGGTAACACCACCTACATCAGGATTTATTTCCATCCAATCTACAAGGCCTCGAATTGTATCCTTTTCAACGCGAGCATCAGTTCCCATGAATAATAGGTATTCACCAGTTGAACGTTTTACACACTCGTTGTTTCCTTTCGCTAAGCCGTTATTCTCTCCTTCGAAAATTACTACTTCTGGATATTTTGACTTTACTAATTCAACAAGGCCATCGCTGGGCAATTGTTGCTTAATGATTATTTCTAAATTAGGATAAGTTCCGTGGATAGAATTTAGACAGTCTTCAATATAATTTCTTGAGGTATAAGCGACGATAATTACTGAGACTTTTTTATAATCCATTACGCGTATTGTACAATATTTCTATTGTGAATAATCGAATCGAAATTATAGATACAACACTTCGTGATGGGCAACAATCTCCGTTACTTTCTGATGCAAAAAAATACTTTTTTACTCTCGATGATAAGTTACAAATTCTAGAATCTTTAATTTTACTTGGTGTTAAATATTTTGAATTATTTAGCCCTATCGTAAGTAAAAAAGAGGAGAAAGATTTTAAGGAGATTAGAAAATTTGTTGATCAAAAATATTCAGGCTTTGATATAAAATTGTTGGCACATGTCAGATGCCATAAGGATGATATTAATCAAGCTCTACAAGCAGGCGCTGATGGTTTAAATCTCTATATCGGCACATCTCAAGAGTCTCAAAAGAGTAACCATGGAAAAACAATAAATCAAATTAGTGATCTAGTGGTTCCAATTATTTCTGATGTAAGATCTAAGCATCCTCACTTACATTTAAGATTTAGTGGAGAGGATGCTTTTAGAACTAAAACGTCTGATTTATTAAAGGTTTACGGACATTTAGCCAAACACGTTAACCTATTTGGTATGCCTGACACTGTTGGGGTAGCGACTCCAACAACTGTGGTTGAAAAAATTAAATTAAT
>JAUPVU010000067.1 GCA_030916925.1 Patescibacteria group bacterium | reverse complement strand
CGGAGCTACAAAAGATATCCCGTGAAACTCTGTCCAAACTAATGTATATCCAAGCGCGGGAAACAATAGAAATGACAAACATACTGTTAAGCTCAACAATTCAGATTGTAAAAGTTTTTTTGTAAGTAAATATAATGGAATTAGAGCCGAGGCAATTAACAAATGTTGAAAAAGAACTAACACTAATGGGTGCGCAAAAATCCAATAAACAGGAGCAAATATTAATAATATGGGATCAAAATGACTCATTCCAATTCGAGACATATTACTTCCAAACTGATCGGTAATTTGATAAAAATCACCCCTCGACGTATTCCATACAACCTGTGACATATTTCCTAAATCGAATTTTCCATATTCAAAGTTATGATATCTTTTGTAAGCGAGAGAAAATGATACGGTTACTAATCCAAGCATTAAGACTACCAAAATTACGTATTCGAATTTGGCAAGTAACTTATTGAGGTAATGATATAAATTCAGGATTTTATTTGGCATTAGGATTCGTCAAATCAGATATCTTAAAAATAATTATTGGAGGTCCAGGTCGATTTTGATTATCAATATATTTCACCATCTCAGATTGTGGTAACAAATCTTCTGAACTTCCGCCAACATTGTCTATATCCCAATTACTGGCTTTTAATGCATCTAGTGTTAAAAAGTTATAGCCTAATATTAAATAAACTGGCAGTTCTTTATCAATTACATCAACATCGACCCTTTTTACTCGCAGAGATTCTTTCTCTTCAAATATAACTGAGGTTAATTCATTTCCAGCAACGTAAATAAAACGTTTAGTTGGAATAATATTTTCTTGAACCCAATTATATGCTTCAAGCCTCGTATCAATTTGGGAATATAGGTACACCGATTTAATAGAGCTATAAATACTAGGTATCAAAATAAGTCCCACAAGAAAAATTGAGACAACCTTAAGAATAACCGGAGAAAATTTAAAACTACGAAATCTATCAATGGCCGAGATTATAAAATCTGATAAGGCTGGTACATACAATACAGATAAAAATACAAAATAATGTGCTGGAGACCTCTCTAATTTACTAATATAAAAACTGATGATAATTACTGGTAGTAAAAGAAAATTTAATCTTCTATCTCTGCGACAAAAGAAGAGATAACTAATTAGCATAAGTATGAATACAACCCAGATAACAATTCCTAAATCACCTCTATACATAGTGATAAAGGTTTCATAAGCACTTTCTGCATACTCAGTCCATTCAATATTTCCAACATTTGTAAACTGCCATAAAGCTCCTACTCGGGGTTCGTACGACCAAAAAGTTTTAAAATCTAAAATCGCAAAAGGTGTTCCAACAAAAAACGCCACAATCGAAACCAAAGCCGCCACAATAGGCTTTAGAATATTACGAGGTTTTAGTAAATACCTCCAATTTGGAAAAGAATAGTAATGTGCAATTATAAATGGCAATGCTAATAAGAAGGCATTATATTTAACTGATACCGACAACCCTATGAATAATCCAGATAAAATATAGTTCTTCATAGATGCCTTGTTCATTAGTTTGGCCATGAATAGCACCGCGAGACTAATAAAGAACGTGTGAGCGACGTCTAGTTTTGCAAAAAAAGATTCGTAAACATGAACAGGTAAAATCGTTAATATGACCGCAGCCAAAATTGGTTTTCTAAAACCTCCAAATAATTCCTTGGTGATTAAGTAAACAACCGGAATTGTTGCAACTCCAAATACTGCTGATAGACCTCTTGAAATCATGAAGTAATAAGAATCATTCTCCGTAGCTAAACCTACAATCTTAAAAATCCAATAGAATAATCCGTAAAACAAGAAATTTATGTAAAAATATAAATGTGGCCAGTCAAATCTTCCTGGGTTTAAGCCTGATTTTAATGAAAACACAGCACTAACCAGCGATGGTTCATCGATATTTAACTGTAATGGTAAGCCATATCTGATTGGAATTAGCCTCATGACTAACCCAACAACGACCAAGACAAAAAGTATTAATTTCGTATTTCTAAGAAAACTGACATTCATATTAATTATTCACAGAGCAGTTTACCAGCAGGATACTTATCCTTTTTACCATAAATGAAAGTAACTGGCATATCGTCATTGTATAGTGTTGTAAGAAGATTATAACCCCCAAATTCACGATGACTTTCGTATATCCAACTTTGGGGACCATCAACGACTATTAAATTATCCGCACCACTTTCCCTAATCCATTTGTCACCCATTAATTGTGGATAGCCGACATAAAAAGTTGAAATATTATCTTTTTCATTGGATTCATAGGTACCTTGTAAACATTGTTCTTTAAAAAGTTTTGATATATCACTCCAGCCGCGGTTGCTATTAAAACCAAAAACCCCGTCGATCCTGTTACTTTGAGATATTTTATACATAGGTCGTTCTAAAATTGTTTTATTCCACCATGGGTATTCTGGCGTCCGATCGACATAAATCATCCAGTTAAAATACGATAAGTATAAAAATACTAGAGAAAATATTGTGACTGCAAGGTATCTGACGAAACTAAGCTTGTGCTTTAACAACCAAACATAAAAAATCGCAGCATGAATAAAACCTGGCAGAAATGCAATGTACACATGTGTTCTTGGATCTCTTACGAAAAATAAATAAAACCAAAAAGAAGCTAAGTACCAAACTGTTAGTGAAATTTTTGCTGAGGAACTTTTTGTTGTTAAAAATAAGGCTTTAATAATGCCAAACGAAGCAATTAAAAAAATTAATCCAGAGGTCCTTGGTTTTATTGGATACAAACTAAAAACAACAGCGAATCCGAGTAAACAAACTAAAATCAGAAATATTGTTTTAATTAATTTATCGCTAAATGTAATGTTAAGAAATTTATATTCCTTAATCTTATTAAAATGCATTACTAGTATTCCGGCTAATGAGGAAAAGAACATTAAGTATAGCCAGAATTTAGGTATATACATGCTAATTAGTTTTAATGTAATTTCAGTACGTGGCATAAATCCTCCACCTAAAAGTCTTGCACTTAAATATCCCGACGTAGAATCAGAAAATTCAGAGTGTAATAAAAATGGTATATAAAATGAGAGTGTTACCCCCAGAACAATAATCATAAAAACCGTTAGTTTTCTAAAATTTGTTGCGAAGGTTGTGGTATCATTACGAACTTTCATTAAGAAATAAGTTAGTATAAATGGCATTACAGACAGGGCATCATAATGGTTAAGAATCATAAGACCATACAAAAAGGCTGATATTACAAGTAATTTAAAGCGTGCAGATGACTCAAAGGACTTAACAAATAAAAACAAAAAGACGAATAGCAACAAATACATTACAGACTGATACTGAGTAATTCTGGAGAATGAAATAAATAACCCTGAGCTGGCTAAAAGAAGAGCTGATATTAACGCAGTATTTTTTCCATCAACTTTTTTTACAAATTTATATAATGCAAAAATTGATACAATCCCTGCTAATAAATATGGGGATCTAACTTGCCCCTCTGATATATAACCGAAAAGACTAGTGTTAATATAATTAATTACAAACTGAATAGGACCCTTTTTCTGTTCTAATAAATAATCAATAAAACTTTTATCTGGTGAATACAGATAATTAATTGTATTGATTTCATCACCTTGTAAATCTGAATACCCTAATCCATAAACTCGAAGAGCAACGGAATACGCAATAACAATTACGGCAAGTACTGTTATAAATAAGGGCAAAGAATGTTTACTAATTTTTATCATTAACGGCTTTTTCAATTAAAAAATTATACTGT
>JAUPVU010000066.1 GCA_030916925.1 Patescibacteria group bacterium | reverse complement strand
TTATGAAATTGTTGGCGCTGCACCTGTTCAAAAATATATGATAGATGAAGTTCAACAAGTTTATGGAGCACAAGGAGTTGCAATGGATGATAAACATATCGAAGTCATTGTCGCTCAAATGTTTAACAGAGTTAAAGTCAGCGAACCAGGTGAATCAACTTTATTGCCAGGTGATGTTATTACTAAATATAGATTAGACATGATTAATAAAGAATTAAGGGGTGAAAGTAAGAAAGAAGTTGAAGCAAGACCAGTATTGCTAGCTATTTCAAAAGCTTCACGTATGTCTGAAAGCTGGCTAGATGCAGCTTCATTTGAAGAAACTTCAGCGGTATTAACAGAAAATGCAGTAGCTGGAAGCATCGACTTGCTGATAGGTCTAAAAGAAAATGTTATAATCGGTAGGCGTATTCCAGTTGGTGAAAACGCAAAGTTACAAGTAGATTAATATCGGTATAAGTAAAAAGTATGGCAACTATAAATCAATTAATAAAGTCAGGAAGAAAAAGTAAAAAGAAAGGCGCAACTACACAGGCTTTAGCAACAATGTATAACTCTAAAAAAAGAGTATATGTTGAAACTAATGCCCCCTTTAAAAGAGGAGTTTGTACGAGCGTTAGAACTACAACACCAAGAAAGCCTAACTCTGCTTTAAGAAAAATTGCTAGGGTCAGGTTATCAAATGGAAAAGAAGTTACTGCTTATATTCCAGGTGAGGGTCACAACTTACAAGAGCACTCTGTTGTTTTAGTAAGAGGTGGAAGAGTTAAAGATCTTCCAGGTGTTAGATACACAATAGTTAGAGGAGTATTTGATTTACAAGGTGTTCAAAAGAGAAGCAATAGCAGATCTCTATATGGAACAAAAAAAGCTAGTTAATATATAAAATATGGCAAGAGGACGAACTATAAAAGTAAGAATTGTACAACCAGATGCAAAATTTAAATCAAAGGTTGTCGCAAAATTAATAAACATGGTCATGTTAAGTGGTAAAAAATCTACTTCAAAAGACATTGTTTATACAATGATGGATAAATTACATGAAGATCCAAAAGAATCTAGAAGAATTTTTGAAGAAGCTATAAAAAATATCATGCCTGAATTCGAAGTTAGATCTAGAAGAGTTGGTGGAGCAAACTACCAAATTCCTATGCCTTTAAAGCACACAAGATCAGAAGCATTAGCACTAAGATGGTTAATCGACACTGCTAGAGCTGCAAAAGGTGTACCTATGTCAGTTAAGTTAACGAATGAAGTTAAAGCGGCATTTAAGAATGAAGGTGGCGCTATTAAGAAAAAACTTGATACACATAAAATGGCGGATGCTAATAAAGCATTTGCTCACTTCGCTTGGTAATTATTTTTTAATAATCCGTTCATATTGATAAGGTATAACTTCTGAATGTCAGATGTTAAAAGGGTATATAAGTTAAAGGATTCCACCCTAAAAGAAGATTTACCCCGCGAAAGATTATTAAACAATGGTGTTGGTTCCCTTTCGTTAGTAGAACTAATTACAATTTTAATTGGTGCAGGGGTCAAGGAATTAAACGCATTTGAAGTCGCTTCAAACCTACTAACCAAATATAAATCTTTGCAGACTTTATCCATTGTAGGTATGTCGGAATTATTGAATGAACGTGGAATAGGATTAGCAACCGCTTGCCGTATAACAACTTGTTTTGAGTTAAGTAGAAGACTGCAAATTTCTAGTCCTAAGTCAAAAACAGATTGTTCTACACCTAGTAAAATTCACAAAGTTTTAATCCCAGTATTGCAAAATAAAACTAGGGAGCAAGTTGCTGTTATCTCATTGAATTCAAGATTTAAATTAATTTGCTTGGATATTATTTCTGAGGGAACCGTAAACGAAGCCTTGATTCATCCCCGTGAAGTATTTAAATCAGCAATAATATCGAGCGCATCCTATGTTGTTATCGCGCATAATCATCCATCTGGCGATCATTCACCAAGTTTAGAAGACATTAAAATTACAGAACGCTTAACAGAAATATCAAGACTTGTGGGAATTCCCTTGCTAGACCATATAATCATTTCTGAAAATGGTTATCATTCCATACGAAACACATCATACACACGTCCTGTATGTTAATATATTTTGGATGGAAAAAAAATTTATAGTTTCGGATTTAAAACCGGGACAAACATTATTTGATGAACCTTTTGCACTAAGTGAATTAGAAAAGAAAAGTAGCCAGCAAGGTAAAATTTATTACAACATAGGACTAAGTGATAAAACTGGTGAAATACACGGCAAAATTTGGAGCGAGGCATTAGTTAATTGTGATTTAAACACAAAGATTGGAGAAATCGTTAAAGTTACAGGTTCTATCCAAGAATATAATGGCAAAACCCAAATCGTGGTTGATAAAATGTCAGTCACAACGGAAATTTCTCCCGCAGAATTTTTACCAGTAACCACAAGAGATAGATCTCAAATGAAAGAAGATTTAAAAAATGAAATTGATAAGATTAAAAATCAGGACTATCAAAAATTATTGTTAGCTTTTTGGCACGATGCTAACTATTTAGATAGATACAGTAATTTCCCTGCAGCAGAATATGTTCATCATGCATATGTTGGGGGATTATTAGAGCATGTCTGGGAAATGTATCAGCTAAGTAGAGCATACAAGTCGATTTATCCTAACTTGGATTGGGATTTATTCTTTACAGGTTTGTTTTTTCACGATATCGGTAAATTAGAAGAATTAGATATTGTTGGTGCTGCAATTATTAGGACCAATGCCGGTAGACTAATTGCTCACATCGGCCAAGGGATTTTATTTATCGATCGTTTAATTTCAAAAACAAATTCTGATTTTGATAGTGTATCTAAAGATAAACTATTCCATCTAATCTTGAGTCATCAAGGTGAGTTAGAATTTGGAAGCCCAGTAAGGCCTCAAATGGTTGAATCCCTGATTTTAAGTATGGTCGATGCAAACAGCGCGAGTATCAATCAAGCTACAAAGCATATTGAGAAAAGCATAGTATCTGGGGAGGATTTCACTGAATATCACAAATGGTTAGGTAGAAGCTTCTATCAGAAGGATTATCTTCCTGACGCAACTAAAGATCAGTAAAAATTTATTTTGTTTTGAATCAGACTTTGTGTCTGTAATGTCTAAGTTGTCATTGCAACACCAAGCTAAATATGGTTAAATAACCGACGTATGGCAGATGTACATGTAGCTGAAAAAGCACAAAAATTTTCAATAAATAAGATTAGAAATATAGGAATTATAGCCCACATTGATGCTGGTAAGACTACCACCTCAGAGGCTATTTTATTTTTAACTGGCTTAAAACATAAAATTGGAGTAGTACACGATGGAGATACTGTTACAGACTATCTTGTTCAAGAGAGAGAAAGAGGAGTAACGATCGTTTCCGCCGCAGTTACCACTTTCTGGAAAGACTATAGAATCAACATTATCGACACGCCAGGCCATGTGGACTTTACTGTAGAGGTCGAAAGATCTTTAAGAGTTCTTGATGGTGCGGTCGTAGTATTAGACGGAAAGATGGGAGTCGAAGCCCAAACCGAGACTGTTTGGAGACAGGCCAATAAATACCATGTTCCAAGACTATTCGCCATAAATAAGATAAACCAGACTGGTGGTAATTTCTTTAAGACACTGGCATCAATAAAATTAAGATTGACTGAGAATGCTTATCCAATAGTTCTTCCAATCGGATTTGAAAAAGAGATTAATGGTTGGGTGGACTTGGTAAATATGAAGTCATATACCTATAAGGAATATTCCGACAAAGATTTAATCGAAGGTGAAATTCCAGAAAATATGATGGAAGATGCGCTCAAATATCGAAAAGAGTTAATTGAAAAGGCAATCGAAAGCGATGATGTATTAATGGAGAAATACTTAGCTGGCGGAGAACTTACTACTGAGGAATTAAGATCAGCTGTTAGAAAAAGTAGCGTTGATCCAGAAATTCAGTTTTATCCAGTTTTAGGGGGAGATTTTAGAGGAATTGCTGTTCATCAAATTTTGGATGCAGTAGTTGATTACTTGCCATCTCCAATGGAAGTTGTTCCTGCAACAGGAATAGATTTAAAAACAAATGAACCAGTAATCTGCCAACCTGACAACGATGCTCCTTTTATGGCACTTGCCTTTAAAGTTGTAACCGATCCTTATGTCGGAAGATTGGTCTATTTTAGAGTTTATTCAGGAACCGTCGAAGCTGGTTCATATATTAACAACACCACTCAGCCTGGAGTTAAGGAAAGACTCGGCAGAATCGTATTAATGCATGCAGATCAAAGAGAAGACGTTAAAGCGGTTCATGCTGGAGAAATTGCAGCTGCGGTGGGATTGAAAGAGACTAAGACCGGTGATACTTTAACTCTAAATGATACAAATGTTGTACTTGAGAAAATTGTCTTCCCAGATCCAGTTATTTCTATGGCAGTAGAACCAAAAACAAAGTCAGACCAAGAAAAATTAGGTTTGGCATTAAAGAAATTGGCCGATGAAGATCCTACTTTCAGAATTTCGACCGATCCAGAATCAGGGCAAACTTTAATTGCTGGAGTTGGAGAATTTCAACTTGAGATTAAGGTTGATATGTTAAAGAGAGATTTAGGCGTTGATGTAAACGTAGGTGCACCACAAGTAGCATACAGAGAGACGATTAAGACCGCTATTGATATAGAGCACAAGTATATAAGACAATCGGGTGGTAGAGGTCAGTATGGACACGTTAAGCTTAAGATGAAGCCAAGAGGTAGAGGTGAAGGATATGAATTTAAGAATGAGGTTGTAGGCGGATCAATTCCTAAAGAATACATACCAGCAATAGAAAAGGGAGTTAAAGAAGCTATGGGTAAGGGCGTCGGATGGGGATATCAAATGGTTGATATGGAAGTATCCGTATATGATGGTTCTTATCATGATGTCGACTCTTCTGAAATGGCATTCCACATAGCGGCTAGTATAGCTTTGCAGGAAGGTGCTAGAAAGTCGGGACTAGAGTTACTAGAGCCTATTATGAAGGTTGAGGTCGTTACTCCTGATGAATTTATGGGTGACGTCATTGGAGATTTATCATCCAAGCGAGGGATGATTTCTGGAACAGAGGCTTTGAATAATTATGTTACTGTTAAGGCTTTCGTGCCATTATCCGAAATGTTCGGGTATGTTACGAATTTAAGAGGTATGTCACAGGGTCGGGCTAGCTTCTCAATGGAGCCAGATCACTATGAGGTTGTACCTACCAATCTAGCAGAAAAGTTGAAAGTTTAGCTACTTATTGCTAGAATTTCTCTTGTACCAGATTTGGTATATTTAATATTGTGTTTATTTTAGGTTTAGAGAAAAGCGGAATTTGCTAATTAAAAATTCCCTTGTCTCTCCAAAGGTTAATATGGCAACATTTGACAGTAAAAAGCCACACGTTAACGTCGGAACAATCGGCCACGTTGACCATGGTAAGACAACATTAACAGCAGCCATCACCAAAGTTTTGGCTGATAAGGGTTTAGCTAATTTCAAGGCATACGACATGATCGATAAAGCCCCAGAAGAGAAAGCCAGGGGAATTACGATTAATGTTACTCATGTCGAATACGAGACTGAAAATAGACACTATGCTCACATCGATGCTCCAGGTCATGCAGACTATATAAAGAACATGATTACAGGTGCCGCTCAAATGGATGGCGCTATTTTAGTAGTATCAGCAGCAGATGGGCCAATGCCACAAACAAGAGAACATATCTTGTTAGCAAGACAGGTCGGAGTACCAAAATTGGTAGTTTTCTTAAATAAAGCAGATATGGTCTCTGACGACTCCTTAATCGAGTTGGTTCAAGAAGAATTAAAAGATTTATTAAAGAAACAAGAGTACTCAGTCGATACTCCTATGATTGTCGGTTCAGCTCTAAAAGCATTAGAAGGTGATCCAGAGTATGTAAAAAAGATTGAAGAATTAATGGAAGCTGTCGATACATGGATTGAGACTCCTGCAAGAGATTTGGATAAACCATTCTTGATGCCAGTTGAGGACGTTTTCTCTATCAAAGGTAGAGGAACAGTCGTAACCGGTAGAATTGATAGAGGAAAAATCCATGTCAATGAAGAAGTCGAAATCGTGGGAATTAAAGCCACAGTTAAGTCGGTCGTTACTGGTGTTGAAATGTTTAATAAACAATTAGTCGAAGGTCAGGCCGGACATAATGTAGGGCTCTTGATGAGAGGTATAGAAAGAGATGCCGTCGAAAGAGGCCAAGTTATAGCAGCTGTTGGTTCAATTACACCACATACTAAGTTCGAAGCTGAAATTTACGTCTTAAAGAAAGATGAAGGAGGAAGACACACTCCTTTCTTTGCAGGTTACAGACCACAGTTTTATATCAGAACAACTGATGTGACTGGGGATGTAACTCTTCCAGAGGGAGCAGAAATGGTTATGCCAGGTGATAATGTAACTATTACAGTAGAATTAATTACTCCAGTAGCTATGGAACAGGGATTAAAATTTGCTATCAGAGAGGGTAGCAAGACTGTCGGAGCGGGAGTTATTTCTAAGATTATTAAGTAAAAAGGAAAAAATATTAGGAAGCCCCTCCTTTCGGAGGGGCTTCCTGAATAAGGACACATAAATATGGCAAAAAAAGATACCGTAACAGTAAAAAATAGATTAAGAGTTAAACTCAAATCATACGATGTTGGAACAATCGACTTAAGTGCCCGAAGATTAGTTGATGTTGCAATTAAAACTGGTGCTATGGTATCTGGACCAGTTCCTTTGCCAACCAGAACGGAGATCTTTAGTTATCAAAGAGCTGCAAATAACGATAAGAGATCTTTTGAGCAATTCGAAAGAAGAACACATTTACGAATTGTAGATATTTTGAATCCCACATCCAATACAATAGCCGAATTATCAAATCTTAAACTGCCTACAGGTGTACATGTTACGATAAAGAGCTAAAGAAAAGGCTGGATTTTAAGGGAAAATAATAATATAATTGTATCCGTGTGCCCGCCATTGGCGGACATTTTTGATGTATTATCAAGGAAATTAACTTTGAACTACTTATTATGGCATCTAAAATTGACAAGAAAACTGAATATAAAATCATTGAAGGGCACAAGCTTGAGATGTCGCAAATGTTTGATGACAACGCTAAGGTAATCCCATACACCGCAATCTCTCTAAATGAATTGACAGATGAACAAAAGAGCTTTTTGAAAGATCTTACAAGTAATACACGAATTAAACTTGAAGGTATTTCAAAAGGGAAAGGTTTTGCTGGAACAATGAAGAGATGGGGATTCCATGGAGGCCCAGCTACTCATGGTCAAAAGAAAAAGTCGAGATCACCAGGCTCAATCGGAGCTCAGGGAGACGGGCACGTTTTGAAAGGAAAGAAAATGGCAGGCCATATGGGTAATGTGAGAATTTCTTTACAAACATATTACATTTCATATGATGCTGAAAAGAATTTAGCTAAAGTTAAAGGTGGAATTCCTGGAGCAAGAAATTCGAAAGTTAAAATTTATTTCGCAATATAAAATGAAAATTCCAGTTATTGATATAAACGCAAAACAGAATAAGGAAATAGATATCAAGCAACTTGATGTTGAAAAGACTTCTGACAATATGGTTTTGAGATACGTAAAAGTGTTCTTGGCTAATCAACACCAAGGTACATCTAGTACTAAAACTAGAGCAGAAGTAAGTGGTGGT
>JAUPVU010000065.1 GCA_030916925.1 Patescibacteria group bacterium | reverse complement strand
CAGCATCTATAAACATTGTTATGTCGCCTTTGGCCTTTTCCATGCCATATCGTACGGCTTGTCCTTTACCTTTGTTAGATTTGTAACCGAATACTTTTATAGATTTGTGTTTTGTTTTCTTAGCGTTTTCATAGGTTTTGTCTAGCGAAGTTCCATCAACTACTACAATAATTTCAAATTTGTAAGGCGTGGACTTTAGTGACTTATAAATATTTTCAATATCATTCAGGATATATTTTTCCTGCTTATATGCCGGGACTATTACTGATAAGCGTTCAATTTCCATTGTTTTTATTTCTAACTAAATTAAAGATGTTCGTTGATATTGCCAATATTACTATAATGCACGATACGATATTCACAATTATTATTTCGCGTAATGTATCATGGTAAAAAATAATTCCAAATAATTGAAGTATTGGAGTTAAAAAAGTGACCGACGCTAATTTAAACTTCGAAATTGAAATCAAAAATATTGTTAAAAGGTTTAATAGTGTAAAGAAAATCATATAAAAAGCGTATATTCCAAGCATTGGTACGGCGTCTATATATTTATTACTAAATAAAATTTCCACTAAAAAACCAGGAAAGAATGTATAGACTAAGAAGCTAACAAAGGATATTGTTGTGGAAACTAATATCGCGAGCACGAATGGCCTAGTAAAATCTAATCCTTTTTTAAAGTTTTGAGCACAAATTGGTAAAACTATTATGGAGATTGGAGACGCTGCGAAGAATATTATTTTTCCAATTACCGAAACTGAACTATAAATTCCAGCAGTAATTTCTGGGAAATAATACTTAACCATTAGAACATCAATATTTTGTAATAAACTAAGTCCGGCTACACCAAGTGAGCTGTACACTGAATATTTTACAAGTTCACTAAAATCTTCTTTAGCAAAATCGTAATTTTTTATTTTAAGATTTTTTTGTAACAATACGAATTGAATGTATCCGACCAACAAGGTCGCTATAAAGAGTCCCCAGAAAATATCAACTAAACCAAGTCCTAGGACGATAACAATTATCGCTACAAGAAATTTAGTAAATGCCGCTAAAAATAGTGATAAAGAATATGCCTTGAATCGAAGCAATCCTTGCAAGAAGGGGATCAAAAAGCCAATTAAATTACCTGCAAAAATTGCAAACGAAAAAGCGAAAATTATTTGTCTATTAGATATCTTAAGGGTGTCGCTTATAAATGGAATGAATAGAATTATTAAAAAACTAATTGTAAGGGCTAGGATAAATTGGACTTTAAAAACTGTTACAAATAATGCAGATATACGAGTTGGATAATTGTCATCTTTTATTTCGGCAACCAATTTGGTTACGCCACCTGTAAAAAATGTTAGAAGAGTTAATAATATGCCGCTAAGTGAAAATAATGAAACTAAAATCGAATAGTCTTCAACCGAAAGATATCTTCCAGAAGCCAATTGAAAAAGATAAGCAAAAAAATTAGCAAAAAGTGAGGCCGCTATTATGATAAAAGAGCGGCTCAGTATGTACTTATCACCTGAAACTTTATCTATCAAAGGTCGTAAAAATTTATTCATTTCTATAATTTTATCAATTTTCTACTAATTTAATACGTGACTATAATTTGCAGATATCGTTTAATACATTATGAACATCACTGTAATAGGAGGAGGCACGGGTACTTACACAGTATTAAAGGGTATTAAGGACATTCCCAACGTAAATATTACTGCAATTGTAACTTCTGCAGACAGCGGTGGAAGTACTGGAGTACTTAGAGATGAGTTTGGTACCCTGCCTGTTGGCGATTTTAGACAATGTATTGTAGCGTTAGCCGAGGATGGCGCTTCACCCCAAAATGAACATTTATTTCGTGATCTTTTCGAATACAGATTTTCTAAAGGTGGTACCGGTTTATCAGGACATAACTTTGGAAATTTATTCATAACAGCCTTAACCGATATTTTAGGAAGTGAAGAATTAGCATTTCGAAAAGTTTCTAAAATTTTAAATATAAAAGGGAAGGTTTATCCAGTAACATTTGAAAAAATTCAATTAGTCGCCGAATACGAAGATGGATCAATGTTGATTGGGGAGAAGATGATTGATGAACCACCTTCAGTACACGATGGAACGATGCGCATAAAAAAATTGTGGGTTCAACCAAATGCAGAGGTTTTCGCTAAATCCAAAGAATCGATTATGAACTCTGATTTAATTGTTTTTGGGCCAGGAGATTTATATTCGAGCATAATAGCAAATATTGTTATAGATGATTTTGCTGGCATAATTAGCCAGTCTAAAGCTAAAATCGTTTTTATAACAAATATGATGACTAAATATTCCCAAACATATGATTTTAAGGTGTCTGATTTTATAGAAGAAGTTGAAAAATATTTACGAAAACCTGTTGACTATATCTTAGTGAATTCCAGCCCAATTCCAAAGGATATTATTGAAAACTATACGGTTGAGAAAGCAATTCCTGTTGAGAATGATATGAAAGATGATAAAAGAGTTATCGAAGCCGATTTGATTTCAGAAATCCTATACGAGCAAAAAAATAACGATGTTGTAAAGAGAAGCGTATTAAGGCACAGCAGCAAAAAAATTGCTGATGAATTGCAAAGAATACTAGAAAAATCGTAATACTTTTCTTCTGTTTGCTATACTTTTATTTGTATGAAGATCGGAATTGACGCAAGACTTTATGGTAACTCAGGTATTGGTCGATATATTAAAAATTTGATTTTGGAACTTGAAAAAATCGACACCTCAAATGACTATGTTATTTTCGCATCAAAAGAAATAAGCGACATTTACCGTCCAAAAAATCCGCGTTTTAAAAAATGGATTGTTAAAGCTTCTATATATTCTGTAGAAGAACAAACAGTACTTTGGAAAGAATTTATGAGTGCTAGATTAGATTTATTACACGTCCCTCACTTTAACGTGCCTTATTTTTACAAGAGAAAATTCGTATGTACAATTCACGATTTTACAATGTTAAGTCTAAATTTTGAGGCAACATCAAAAAATCAGGTTGAATATTTGATTAAGCATACCGGTCAAAACATGATAATCAATAAAGCTATAAAAAAATCTAAAGGAATAATAGTTCCTTCAGAAGTTGTAAAAAAAGATGTACAGGAAAATTATGGTATTGCAGAGTCAAAAATTAGAGTAACTCATGAAGGAGTCGATGACAGTATTACGAAACATATTCCTGCAGACGGTGGTGCTATGAGGCTCAAACTAGAAAGATATAACATTAAGAATAAATATTTTCTATATGTTGGAAACGCCTATCCTCATAAAAATCTAAACAATTTAATAGTTGCTCACAAAGAGAATTTGCAGAATCTAAAAACCACTACACAATTAATCATTGCAGGAAAAGTCGACCCTTTCTCTCAAAGATTAGCAGCATTCGTAAACGGTCTAAAATTAACTGATAAAATTATTTTCGCCGCAAGATACACCGACACGGGTTTTGTCGATGATGTTGAATTAGCTACTTTATATAGAGGAGCATTAGCGTATGTTTTTCCTTCTTTGAATGAGGGATTCAGTATTACTCCATTAGAAGCACAAGCCGTTGGTACACCTGTTTTGCTTTCTGATATTCCAGTTCACAGAGAAGTGTTTGGAGATTCGGTTTTATATTTTAAGGCTGACAGCAATATTGATCTCTCAACTAAATTACTAGAAATTGAGAATAATGATCAACTTAGAAATGAATTGATACAAAAAGGGTTTGAAAATATAAAGAGGTATTCATGGGCAAAGATGGCAAAGGAAACTTTGGATTTTTATAATAGTTTCGTTTAGAATTATCACAATCATATGAAAACAGAAATTCACGATTTGGAAAGCAAAGGTGACTCTTCTATGTTTTTTGCTCCAATAAAACGTGCTATGGATATACTTGGTTCTGTTGTCTTTATGATTCTTTTTTCTCCTTTTTATATCGTTTTTGGAATTCTCATTTGGCTTCAGGATTTCCATTCGCCAATCTACGTTCAAAAGCGCGTCGGACAATTCAATAAAATATTTACGATTCATAAATTCAGGTCTATGGTCATCAATGCGGATCAAGTAATGATGCAGGATGCAAAAATATATAATCAATTAAGAAGTGACAATAATAAAATTCAAAATGACCCAAGAATTACTAAGCTTGGTAAATTTATTAGAAAATATTCTATAGATGAATTTCCTCAAATGTTTGATGTTTTAGTTGGAAGTATGAGCTTAGTAGGACCAAGACCTCTTAGACCTGATGAAGCCCAATTATATAGAGATCAAAGTGAAGAACATTCCCGACAACTAGATAAAGTATTTGAAATGAAGCCTGGTATAACGGGACTGTGGCAGGTAAGTGGAAGATCTAATATTTCATTTAAAGATCGAATGATTTTAGAAGAGAAATATTCAAGGGCAAGATCAATAATGCTTGATCTTACAATATTAATTAAGACCCCTCTGGCTGCAATTCAAGGTGAGGGGGCCTATTAGCGTATCCTATATTTATCATATTCGTATGGTAAACTAACTGTTTAGTTGTTAAATTGTTTTGGTATATTATGAAACGTTTAAATTTCTCAAATAAGAATTCATTAAGTAATTCATCACCAACTTTTTCCTCAAGTAAAAGTATCTCAAGTGAAAAATATAATTATTCAAATAAATTTAGGCTTCCAAAATTTAGAATAAATGTGAAATGGCTATTAATCACACTTGGAGTATTTCTTGGTCTGGTTTTAGTAATTGGATTAGCCGGATATTTTTTAGTTGCAAAGCCAGTATTAGCAATTGCTGATGATGCCAAAAAACTAAAAGATTCAACATATGCAATTAATGCAGGTTTAGAAAATCAAGATCTCGAAGAAATTAAAGGGGGAATTGATAACACTAAAAAAGAATTAGAAACCTTCAAGAGCAATCTAGAATCTAATTCTAAGCTATTAAGAAAATTACCTAGAGCTAACATTTATTATGAGGATGGGCAAAACTTAGTCGTAGTAGCAGAAGAGGCATTGAGCTTAGGCGAGTTAGCTATCAATATTATTGAACCATATGCTGGTGATTTAGGATTTGCTTCGGGTGATCAAGAAGCAAGAAATATTCCTGCTCAAGAACGCGTTATTAAACTAATGCGATTAATGCCAGAATTTTCTCCAAAAGTTAATGAGATATCGCAAAGAATGGTGAAGATTAATGACGAATTAAATAAAATTGATGCCTCTAATTATCCAACTAAATTACCATGGATAGTTAAATATGCGGGAGTAGATCCAGAGCTCAATTTGCAGGAACAAATTCTAGACATTCAAGCGATAACCAAAGAAGTCGCACAGAAAGCGCCTCAATTCGAAGCGTTTTTTAATGCGGTTCCTGAATTTATGGGTCTTAATAAGCCAAAAACCTACATGATTGTTATGGCTAATAACTATGAATTAAGAATGAGTGGCGGTTTTAATACTTACATAATTTTAGTTACTTTTGCAGATGGAATTCCTGATATTACCGATTCCATTGACACATATTTTATTGACGAAGGAGCAAGAGCTGGTTCATTTGGAAGACCAGTTAGAACAGTTCCCTATCACCTCAAAAACTACTTATATTTATCCGGAAATACATTTAGGTGGTATGCAAGAGATGCCACCAGTAACAATGCAGATTTTCCTCTTGCAGCTGATGATTTAGTTAATCTCCATTGGAAGAATGCTGGAGGCTTATCCGCCCAATTTGATGGAGTAATAAGCATAAATAATGATGTTGCAGTGGATATATTAAGGGCTGTTGGTCCAGTTATGACTGATAAGTATTCAATAAAGAGAGATGATAATACCTATGTAACTGTTCCTGTTACAGAATTTAATGCTGACAATGTTATATATGAATTAGAAAATATTGCTGGTGGAAAATTAGCAGAAACCATTGGAAGAAAAGAAATTATTAAATTCTTAGCTACATCAATCTTGACTAAGATATACACTTCTGAGGCGACAAACCTAGTTCATATTATGAGAGTTGGTTTGGATTCATTAAGCAAGAAAGATGTTATGTTGTATTCCTATGATCCAGTGGTTCAAAAAGCATTTGAGGATTTAGGATATGGTGGAAGAATTGCTTCGGTTCCTGAAGGATCAGATTATCTACATGTTAATAGGAGCAATTATGGAGCAGGTAAAGCAGACTGGACACAACCGGGATTTGTATATCAAACTGTAGATAAAAAAGTAGAGGTTATTGATGGTAAAAAAATAAGTACAGTAAACGTAACTATCAAGAATCCAAAAAGACCTGAGTGGTTCAATATTGACCCCTGCTGCTTTTATAACGCATATATGAGGATATACGTACCAATGGGATCAAAAATGATTTCAGTAACAACCTCAGATGGTCAGGATGCTAAGGGTGCAGAGTTTGTTGATGATAAGGTCCAAAAAACCTATATCGAGTCATTCACAAGACAGCCAAAAGAGACTGATTTAACAATAACGTATATGTATGAGTTGCCAGATAGCGTAAATCTGAATGATTACAATTTGGTACTACAAAGACAGTCGGGTACCACTATTGATGAATATCGGATTAGTGCAAATGGAAAAACAGAAGATGTATTGTTAAATTCTGATAAGGTAATAAGCATTACTCGATAATCCCGTAGCTTTTTATAAACAGATCAGTCTTTTCTTTTAAATATTTAAGAATTGGCTGGTCTGTTTTTTCGAAATACTCTTTTTCTTTAATCACAATATCGTCAAAAGTAGAATCTTCAAGAAAAAATATTTTTTTCATCAATTCTGGATTTTTAAGATTCATTTGTTCGTAGAAATCTATAAATTCACTCTTTGTATAAAACCCATTGATTTTCATGAGTTTTATTAGATACCCGAGCACCAATCCTTTAGTCGGAGTTTGATTAAAAAGCTCGAGGGCTTTTTTGAGCAATCTAAAATTTATTGGATTTGGGTCATCATTTGGAATTAATTTATCAGTTATTTCTAAAATTGAATAAAGATAAAGAGTTACATCATAGTCCGTCTCTGACAATTTTATATTGTAAATTGAATTTGCTTGAGTTATTAAATATCTATCATAAGTCTTTATTAGGTATATTGTTGCGATAGATCCAGGTTCTAAATGGCTACGTTTTTTAGATGTGATTTTACGAATTCCTTTAGCTTTGCATGAAATTTTTCCTAATTCCTGCGTTAGCACAGTCAGTATTTTATCGGCATCCTTATAATTTGTTCTTTTTATTACAATTCCTGTAGTCTTTATATAGTCAGACATCAAGAATTATTATAATATACTCACATATGGATAGAAGCCAAAAGATTATTTCTCTAGCAAAAAGACGTGGTTTTGTATTTCCCTCATCTGAAATATACGGGGGTTTTAGCTCTACCTATGATTACGGCCCATTGGGTGCTCAGATGCTTAAGAACATTAGGGATTTGTGGTGGAAGTACTTTGTAGAGCTTAGAAGTGACGTAGTGGGGCTAGATGGGGCAATATTTTGTCACCCAAAGACCTGGGAAGCCAGCGGACACGTCGATTCTTTTAATGATCCGCTCGTAGAAGATAAAGTCACTCATATTAGGTATCGAGCAGACCATTTAATTGAAGAAAACTTAAAAATCGATACTTCTAAAATGTCATTTGATGAAATGCAAAAAATCATAAATGACAATAAGATTATGAGTCCAGATGAGAATGAGCTCACAGAATTAAAGTCATTTAATCTTTTAGTTGAAGCCGAACTTGGAAGCACCGACGAAAGTAAGATTAAAGCATATTTAAGAGGAGAGACATGCCAGATAATCTTCTTACAATATCTAAATGTCCTTCAATCAATGAGGATGAAAATTCCTTTTGGAATTGCTCAAATAGGTAAAGCATTTCGAAATGAAGTAACCACAAAAGATTTTATATATAGAACAAGAGAGTTTGAACAAATGGAATTAGAATTCTTCATACATCCAAATGATGGAGATAAGTGGTATGAGTATTGGAAGCAATTTATGCTTAATTGGTGTGTTGAGGAACTCGGATTTCCACTTACTAAATTTAGATTTAGAGAAATTCCAAAAGAAGAAATGTCTCACTACGCAAAAATACAAAGTGATTTTGAATTCGAGTCTTCTTCAGGAAAATGGTTTGAACTATCCCCGTTAAATCATCGTGGAGAATGGGACCTTTCCAGACACCAACAGTACAGCGGAGAGAATTTTGAGTATAGAGATCCTGAAACTAATGAAAGATTTTTGCCAAATGTTATCGAAATTTCGATGGGAATTAATAGAATCCTTTATGCTTTACTCGATAACGCGTATGAAGAAGATGGAGATAGAGTTGTTCTCAAACTTAATGAAAAAGTTGCCCCATATCAGTATGCGGTTTTCCCATTAGTGAGAAATAAGCCAGAAGTAGTAGGTAAAGCACGTATGGTTTACGATCTACTCGTTAATAAAGGTTTTAGAGTCAGCTATGACGACCGGGGAAATGTTGGGAAGAGATATTACTCCCAAGATGAAATTGGTACTCCAAAATGTATAACAATTGATTACCAGACTCTTGAAGACGATACCATTACAGTTAGAGATAGAGATACAATGGAACAAATTAGAGTTAGCATAAATGACCTTTAACGATTATCAAAACAAAGCAAGAGAAACCGCATTATATCCTGATGTGGGGAGTAATTTCATATATCCTACTTTAGGAT
>JAUPVU010000064.1 GCA_030916925.1 Patescibacteria group bacterium | reverse complement strand
CGGGTGGGACAAGAAACGTTGTTTTAAACACTGTCCACTGGTTTGAGGCTGCATAAAATAGGTATATTCGACAAACATGGTTCTTTCGCCGGAGTCGTTAAATCCGAGATAAAAAGTATTTTGTTCGCCAATCCCAAATCCGCGGTCTTGACCCCGAGGGATCTCAAATCTAACTGTTTCATCATCAATTGTTGGGATGGTCCCCTCCTTAAACGATAGTTTTAATGTTACCGGTGCTTTTGTACTTTGTGGCCAGAAATATTGGTCGGTTTTGTTATTTAATCTGAACATAGCATTGTTTACGGACATATCTACGGTTCTTTCACCAAAGTCGCCTATATATGTTATAGGATACGCATACACTAAATAATCTCGCGACCCAAACCAACATTCAATTCCTATTGGAAAACGCAGACCGCCTAGTGTCAGATCTGGAATAGAGTACTCAATAACGCATTTAACCCCAGTTCTCTCAGTTTGTAAAAGCCCTGCTAGAAGTCCACTTAGCCAGCTAAAATCGCCGTCTTTAAGTCTTTCGACCCAGTCAATAATCCAATCATTTATATCATCGTCATCTTCATCATCATCTTGCCACGGAATATCTCTTTCTATACCTATTCTTCCATTTGAAGTACATGCCCCATCTGCACATTCAGTTTCTTCTGGCAAAGGGTCTGCAATTATTGGTGCGCATAGCCAACTTGGTGCCCAACTTGCACATTGACTACAATCCACTGGCGGAGGAGGTGGAATTATTCCACAAGTTTGATTTATAGTTCCATCTGCTGCTCGGCATATTTCGCATGAGTCTTGATATGTATCACTGCAACCTTCTGGCCCAACCCTACCACCTCTGGTGAAGACACTTAGAGTTGTACAACTTCCGGGTGCGAGATCGGCTGTAATAACTGGAGCGTTTCCCCAGCTAGGTTTAAGACACCTTGGTATATTTGGTAGGGTAACTGGTATGTAGTTAAAAGTCCCTTGCCCATTAATTATTGTACTGACATCACGAATTGCACACGCAGATCCAAGTTGATGCCAAACGCACGTTTCATAATCGATTTGGATTCGATTACCTCCCAACTCAATAACACTTACACCGAGTGATCCTTGAGGTTGAGCCATTGATTCCCCCTGCGCATTCGCCACTGCGGGTTTAATTAAAGAACCATTATTAGAATTGGCAACTTTAACTTCATTTCCAGTTGATGTTTTATAGTTTGTATTTCGATTTTTGCTTATCTGTTGAATATATTTCATCCCATCCGCCAACTCGTTTAAATCCGGATCTTTAAATACGTAGTTTGATCTAGACAAATCCTCCTGGGTTACAACTTGCCCAAAATTAATTGGTTCGCCAGGTCTATCTACTAGTTGTCTTTTTTGCAATTCGAAACTTCGTGAGATTGAGTGTAGCTCAGTAGGCTCTCGGTGGCCGATTCTGCCGGTTAAATTAAAAGTTTGTCCAAATGGTTTACAATCTTCAGTGTTATCCCCACTACCACACAACTCACCGCTTCCGTCAGCTTTTAAGCATTCTTCTACGTCCGGGTTACAGGCTGATCTTTGGATACACGCTCTAAAAACCATCGCGGGCATTTCAGTGAGTAATCCAAATTCTGGCTTGCGTCCATCTCCTGGTTCAGGAGTTTTCTTGAGTACTCTCTCTAAATATTCTTCCGGTGTCTCATTTGACTCTGCAAATTGAAATGTTTCGTTCGCACCAATTGAATAACTACTTGGAATTTTTACACCAGGTAAAGCGGAATTGAATAAAGGTATGTTAGCTTTTAATGGGCTCATATACGGTGCTATAGGTCCTGCTCCATCTTCATCTATGAATAATCTGTCATCAAAATAAAGATTATTTGGATCATCTGGATCTAATGAGCCCACCATTTGATCTGAAACCACCTTAAAATCATTGTGTCTAAAAGTATTTTGCGGAACTTTTATAGTAAATTCGGCTTCGAGGGTTGATGCTAATTGACCTTCAACGGTTCCACCTACAAGGTCTTTCTGTTGACGTAAGTTTGAATTAATACTCCATGGAATTTCACCATTATGGCCAACTACCTCGCCTCTGTAGCTAACAGGTTTTTCATCAATTTGTCCCCCGCATAACATTTCTGCTGGATTAATAGGTAGAAGGTCCATACATTCTGGAGTTAACCAGCCCTCTAAATCCGGTTCATTTGGACCTGCAATTGCAAATATGCTTGCTCCGGGGGGTAAACTGTCGCCTAATTCCTTAAGAAATTTTATATATTCTTGGGGGTTATCAAATCCGCCTGAATTTGAGCCAACCCCAATTCTTACAATTACATCACCGTTAGATCTTCTTACAGCTTCAATAATACTGGGGATGCTTCCCCTGTCGGCAATTTGTAATCCTGAATTCATGTTGTATCTATTAACATCGTTATAGTCATTACCACCAAAATATGTACCATAATTAATTCCAATTTTTTCACAACCGTTAGTTATGCTACAGAGATAATTTATTTCATCTTCCGACCAGGTGTGATGAGGGTATGCTGGATTACTACCAGTTGGGACAAATAAAGAAATATTTTTAATATTAGGGTTGTTTCGTAATAGTGCGGCAATATTATCTGCCGTTTGTCTGTTTGTTAGGCCACTATTTTCAGTATTGCCAGACTCCGTAATATAAATTGGAATATTTCCAAATAGGCCATTAATATTTTGGTTTGTCCAATAATTCCCCATAGAATTTCCACCACTAGTGTCGTATATATTACCTGCTATTCCGACTAAATTTGGATGATTAAAAATTCCTGGTACCGCTCCGTTCATAGCCCCTACAATTGGATTAAATGTACCTGAAGTCATATTAAAGGCTGGTGATAGTAGCTTAATATTAGAAGGAATTAATCCAGCAGCTTGAGCATCTAAGATTGCAAGCATGTATTCCGCAAGGGCAGGTCCGATGCATTCCGCGAACGCGGCAATGGGATCAAACCCTGCCACTTGAGCAGACGCTTTTTCAGGATTTTTATATGCAAAAATTCCTATTCCAAAAATGGAGATTAATGTAGTTAATATTATTTTATAAAATATTTTATTTGAAAGCATTGGCTATAAAATAAACAGGCGACGCTTGCCCCTTCTGATCTGTGGCAGTTCCAGAAATCCTATATGCAGGAACTATTTGATTATCAACTGCATAATAAAATATAGTAGCTTCTGACAAAACAATCCTATCAAATACTGCATCAGGTTCTGCTAAGGTATCTATTAACTTAATGTTTCCGTTATCTATCTCTTTAATAAGGTCATTTAATGAAATAATTTTTACTTTTCCTTGCTCATCTGAAACTGCACTTGAAATTACCAACTGAATTTTTGTGACCGTGTAATTATCAGCAGATACAGCTATATTAATATAATCACCTTGCACTGAGTAGGGTAGAGTAGATATTTCATATCCGTCAATTTTATTTTCAAATAAAAATTCTATTGTAGTCGATTGAGTTAAAGGAGGTGAAATTTCTGGCTGGTGAGCAGATATTTTGTCATCTCTATATTGAACACCACTTAAACTATAGTTTTCACTCCAGAGATTTAATTCTTTTAAAAAACTTGCTGCTGCATTACGAGCTTCTTCAATCTGATTAACGTCTTTATAACGTATTGCTTTGTCATAGTTGATATTACTATATGTTAGAACGTTTGTTTGTTTATTGAGAGTGATTCCTCTTGTATTATCTTCTGAATGTAAAATGAGAACTGGTCCCTGGCCCACTGAATTAATTTCTTTTTTTTTGGTAAGTCCAACTTCCTCAGCTATCTTTCCAATTAACTGTTCATCTGTTGAGAAATCGATTTTTTTATAATTGTAAATTGGAAGAATTTCACCATCTTGCGGATTTGTAACTTTGAAATACAGAGACCTTTCTATCTTATATTTACCTTCTTTATTCCCCGCTACATTGATACTTGGTGTAGAAAGTTCTATCACACTTGTATCTGGTCCAGAACCTAAAAATATACCGTTTGAAAATAGATAATAAATTAGTCCACCAAAAAATAATATTAGAATTATTACTGCTATTTTTTTATTTTTTTCTATCAAAGGTTTTATATTAATCATTTTAACTTATTTTACAATACTAATACGATGGATCATAAGGCACGTAATATGGCGTAAAAGGTGGTTTCATTTTAAGTGGTTGTCCTTGGCAGGTTCCCCCGATTCTAAATTCATAGTGCAGATGTGGCCCTGTTGAGTTACCAGTATCACCCGAATATCCGATTAAATCTCCCGCCTGAACTGTCGCACCGTTTTCAACAGCGAAACCACTAAGGTGTCCATAAATACTTGTAAACCCCATAGGAGATTTGAGATAAATATGAGTGCCGTAACCGAAGTCACCTGTATTTGCAGTTTGTACAGTTCCGCTATGGGTGGCATAAATTTCAGTTCCTTCAACAAGTGACAGATCTATTGAATGTTTCCAAATACCTCTATGTGTAAAACTTTCTCCAGGCCTATTAGTTATAGTAACAGCACCCGTGACAGGCCACCCGGTAGGACATGTATTACAACCACCGTTACCTATATTTGTAGTTGAATTTGCAATGGCATATTTTCCCGCTATTTTTTCTCTCGCT
>JAUPVU010000063.1 GCA_030916925.1 Patescibacteria group bacterium | reverse complement strand
GACGAATGCTGGGATTGTGCCAACACCAACACCAACGCCGACGCCGACGCCGACGCCGACGCCGACACCTACGCCAACGCCGACGCCGACGCCGACGCCAACACCGACACCAACGCCGACGCCAACACCAACTCCAGCAACCAATAGTTGGTCACAACACGCTTTCGATGCTCAGAGGACCAGTTATCAACCGGTAGAAGTTACCTATCCATGGGCATGGAAGTGGGCTTGGAATGGCCCAGATGCTAATGGAGTAGTTGTGAGTGGTAAAATTGGATTACCAAGAAATGTACAACCGGTGGTGGGAGACAGCAAGGTATTCGTAGCGGCTGGGGCAAGTGGTGTCTATGCATTAGATTCAACCACGGGAGCTGTTACTTGGAATCGTGCTGATATTGGAACAATAAATTCCACCGTTGCGTATGATACTGGTACTGATTCTGTGTTTGCATTAGCTACAAGTGGTATTTTATATAAGTTATCTTCTGATAACGGAACAACTCTAGATAGTTACACAACGAATGAGACTAGCACATATCCGCTACCACCAGCGATTGTAAACACCACTGTTTATATTACGATTGGAGACACCGCATTTGCACTATCAACAGCCACTTTAGATGCGGATTGGACTTATACGCATGATTCGATAATAGGTACGCCGCCAGCGTATTCCGAAACAGCGAATGTAGTTATTTTTACAGGAAATGATTTAGAAGTTGTGGCAATTAATAATGCAACAGGAAATGTCGCATGGACCAAGAATATTCCGACCTTAACTGGACATGCAGCAGGAGACCCGTCGGCCAGTGGAAGCAATAATTATGCGTCAGTCATTAATGGTTGGCCGGTTATTGCAGATGGTGTTGGAGTTGTACTTATAAAATTGCATCTTGATTGGCAGACATTATGGACATGGAATCCATGGCCAACATCCAATGCCACAATGGCTTCTAATCTAAGTGGAGATCCGTCTCAGCAAGCAATGATTGCGCTTAATATTGCTGATGGTACCCAGGCATTTGTTCCGAATATCGGACATGGAGGCTACGGAGATAATGATTATCTTCCAATGGGACCTCAACCAGTTGTTAAGACGTTTGATGGCGGAGCACAAGTTGCTTACACGATAGGACGAGGTGATGGAGCTCCAACCAATTATGATGGAAGATGGGATTCAAAATATGTGGAATTAATGTTGGATTCTTCTGTCGCTGGTTACGCGGCAGGAGATGTTCGGTTTATTGAACATGGTATTTATGGATGGGGCTCAATTCCAACACCAAGTAATTTAACTGACGAGCAGCCAAATGTAACGATGGCGGGAGATCAACTGTTCGGAGGGCATTGGGCGATAGGTCATTCCTTTGATATTACAGATAGGACTGATACATATGGAAGTTACGCGAATCCAATTCAAACTACTCCATTATCTTATTTTGTCACCTCAACAGATGCGACCGATGTCGCTTTTTCGGCCGCTCATTATAAGGCAACTGTTTTTGGTCAACGTCCTGACTACCGTCCAGTACCACGAGGTTTTTACATCTATTACGACCAAGGATCAGTCTATGACCAATATTGGGCAGAATACGCTGTATGGGTAATTAGTGATGGGCTTGTACTTATTCGTAGTAATGATGGTGCAATCGTTGCACTTGAAAGTGGGACTCCATGATATCGAAATCTATGTTGATTGCATTAGGATTATTTATTCCGTGGATTATCTTTCTTGTTGGGTTAGTCATTTGGAATTTAAAAAGCAATATGGATAGTAATAAGGAAAATGAACGTAGCGTGTCTGCCACAGAGCCTACCTTCGTTGTAGAAGAAAATGTCCTTAACCATAATAAAGAAGATGTGGTTATTGAAGGGGTTATTAAGTACAACTTTAATAGTGGAAAGCAAACGATACTAAGTTTCCATGATCATCATAAAGGTTACTTTAAAGTATTAATTAAGCAAAAATACTACCCTGCTTTCTCAGCATTACCAGATGTATTGTACAAAAAAGAACAGAAAATCCGGGTTACTGGTTTATTGGAGTGGTATCAAGGGGACCGAACAATTTTTGTTACAACCCCTAATCAAATCGAAATATTATGAAGATTATTAACAAGGCTATAGAAAAAATAAAGAGATTGATAGGACAGCCTCATCAAAGGAGATTCTTGTTGGTATGTCTCTGCGCTATATTATTTGTTACCCTCGGCCTACATCATCTTTTAGTGGCAAGGGCTGTTAATCCTGCAAGCTCAATTAGTTTATCCGGCTCTCCAACGGCGAGTATAGGTACGCCAATTACAATTAGTGTAATTATTGATAGCGACCAAGCCCCAATCGTTGGCATTGATACTGTTATTTCTTTTTCCAAGACAGCTTTTTCAGTTACAGGAATTGACTTAACAGGAATAACGACTTCCACTTTAAAATCTATTTTGCCATCTGCAACCGGAGTTTTTAATGAAGGAGATTTTATAACTAGCGCAAACTTAACTGGTCAAGTACGTTTATCAGCAATTGCGTATGATCCAGACATCGCCGCGGTAACAGAACCATATATAGCAAGTGCATTAGAAATGTACACAATTACTCTTCAACCTTTAACTGCGGGAGAGCATGTAATACAAGTGATATCGATGTCTGAAGTTGACTCTCCAACTTCTGCCGTTGCGACAATCGTTAGCGGTGAGGTACTAAATACATTAGAAAACACTCAAAATTTAACGGTTACAGTAGACGATCCTACACCTACACCAACACCAACTCCGACACCGACGCCGACACCAACACCAACACCGACGCCGACACCAACACCGGATCCAACACCGACTCCAACACCGGATCCAACACCGACTCCAACACCGGATCCAACACCGACGCCAACACCGGATCCAACACCGACGCCAACACCGGATCCAACACCGACGCCAACGCCGACGCCAACGCCGACACCAACACCGACGCCGACACCAACACCGACGCCGACACCGACGCCAACGCCGACACCGACGCCAACGCCGACACCGACGCCAACGCCGACACCAACGCCGACACCAACGCCAACGTCAACGCCGGTTACAACCACTTCTGATTCAGAAGACAGTTCTGAAAATGAATCTTGTGATGAAGATATTCCAGGGGAGATGCATATTCTATCCGCCATTGCGGATAGCTCGACGTCAATAAAATTATTTTATGAGGAGCTCGATGATGATTATGAAAACGTAGATTTACGCTATACGAAGGAAAAATATGAAAATCATATTACGATAAAAGACATTTCCAAAGAAGGCGAATTATCGGATACGATTACAGACTTGGATATGGGTACAACATATTTCTTCCAGATTAGGGCGACGCATGATTGTGGAGATGGTGATTGGTCAGACTATATTTCCGCGACGACACTAAGTGATAATGAGTCCGCCAGCGACGTCAATATTACGGATGTTATTGTTATTGATAAATTGCCCGTTCCGACACCTACTCCAACACCTAACAATAGGATTTTCGGATTTGCACCAGGAAAAGGAATTCCAGCTCCAGTCGTTACTGTAGATCCTCAAGTAATTGAAACAAAATTCCTCGAGAATTTGATTATCAAGATTCTCGATAAAGATAAAAAACCTGTTGTTGGGGCAACTGTAATACTTCACTCTGACGTTAGGGAAGAAGTAACTGATGAGATGGGTATAGTTACATTTAAAAATGTTGAAAGTGGCACCCATACGATAGAAGTTAAAATTGGAGATGTTTTGGGGTCACAGGAAGTTATCATTGATCCTTCTACTACTAAAACACTTGAAATAACCGTAACACTAGAAAAGAAAGAATCGGATAAAGATAATACAATATTAATAATCGTTGGAATTATTGGGAGTGTTCTATTTATTCTTATCCTTATAACGCTAACAGTTTTTATTAAACGCAAAAAGGAGAACGTATAGAGTTTTTATTTAATATATTCATATGAAGAATTTATATTGGATTCAATCATGTATCTTATTATCGGGAAGCATCTTTGCTTGGTTTACGGTCTATACTGACTTTGCCCGCTTTTATAATCTATACCAATCCTTCACCCGAATTGAAAACTGCATAGTTCCAAATCCAATTACCACTCCCTGTTTTTATGGGGCATTTGCATTCTTAGGAGCTTTTATTTGGTCTTTGTTTATTGCAAAAAAGACTTTAATAGATAAACTAAAACACCAAAAAAGATTATTCATCTTACTTATTGGTTCGACGATTTTTGCATGGACTAATTTAGCTATCGAGATGTATCAATTCTATCTTAAAGAAGTAGGAGATAAAATTTCTTGCTCGGGAGTAGAAACGGAGAATATTTTTACCACGCCATGTTTTATCGGCTCAATGATATTCTTCCTCGCACTTATCGTCGCGTATGTGATTAAAAAAGATCGTATTAAAATTTCATAAAATTTGATTCTCGCCTTTTCTGTTACAATTTTTAAGATGAAAAAGTTAACAAGAGAACAATGCGAAAAATTACTAGAAGTTTTAAAAACCCGTTTTGAAAAAAACATGGATCGACACACAAACGTTGATTGGTCAAAAGTCCAAGTCTTTCTAGAATCTAATCCAGAAAAATTATGGTCACTTAATGAAATGGAACGGACTGGAGGAGAGCCTGATGTAGTTGTATTCCATAATTCCTCGGCAGGCTATTATTTTTGTGACTGCAGTGCGGAAAGTCCCACTGGCCGAAGAAGTCTTTGCTACGATAACGACGCATTAGAATCAAGGAAAGAACACAAACCTGTAAATAGTGTTTTAGAAATGGCGAAGACAATGGGCATTGAACTTCTTACAGAAGAACAATATAGACAATTACAATTATTGGGTAATTTTGATACAAAAACTTCAAGCTGGATTGAGACTCCATCTGAAATTAGAAAACTTGGCGGAGCTCTTTTTTGCGATCGTCGATATAATCATGCGTTTACCTATCACAATGGCGCCGAATCCTATTACGCTTCGAGAGGATTTCGAGGACTGTTTATGATAAACCTATAGCAGGTTGTTTTTATACCTCGAACGTTTGTTGACGGCTTACACAGATATCCTATAATACACGTCATGTCAATTAACGAGGCCACAAGTGACTTTTTTACATTCGCTCCCAGCGGAGAATACGGTGACGTTGGTCTAAATCAAATTCGTGGGACTTATGATTTAGCTTATACAGAACAGGCTAAGCGAGGTCCTGTTATGGCAACTGAAATAATTCCAGGATACCAACAAGCTACAAAGGCCCAAATCGCTATGTGGTGTAGAGATATTCCTCTCGAATTTCCAATTGTCGACGCAGGATGTGGTGATGGTTCTTTCGGAAAATATTTAGATCTATATGCACCAAATCATACATATTTTGAATTTGATGTTTCAGAGGAAGGGGTAAAAATTGGGCAAACTAAGAACGATGGTTTATTAAAACCCGTGGTCGCAAGCTTGACCCACCCACCCTTTGAGGAAGGAACTGTAGGCGCATTCGTATTTGCAGATTCTCTTGAACACGCGCCAAATTCGAAAGAAACTTTAGAACAAGTGTATAAGATGTTAAGAGAGGGAGGCAATCTTTTTGTAAGTGTCCCATATCCTGGTTCTTTTAGAAACTGGACTCAGAATATGATTCTGCAAGGACAACTTGGGGCAAGTCTCATTGCTACAAGAGCGGGTTTTAGAAGAAGACAACTTTTTGGGAAAACCCAATTTCAACCAATTGATCATGAGTTATATCCACAAGAGTGGGCAGAATTATTTGAGATATCGGGATTTCAGGTAGAACAATACCATACTTGGCCAAACTCCCCATTATTAAGACCTGTCGTAACAACTTATAAAACTAAAAAAAGGAATTGTGACGGTAGTTGAGTAATTTGTTAGAATAAAAAAAATGAAGAAACTTGGAATACAACAACTGCTCCTATTTGGTTTAGGTTTCTTATTTTGTGGAGTCATTGTTTTGGCTGCATGGCCTCTTTTTAATACGAACAATTCTACGGAACATCCCAAAAAATTCGACGGCGTACAAAAAATTTCTGGAACAGTTTATGCTGAAAAGGCTTGTACTTTAATGGGATGCCCAGTTGAGAATCAATGCTGTAATAGTTGTGGTGGGAATATTTATATTGCAGAAACAGTAGATTCTATGAATAGAGTTTATGTTGCTAAAGGAATTGATGATTTTTATACATGTGCAGGAACCGAATGTGAGGTTTCGTGTGATAGCCCATTTGTAGAAGGTATGAAATATGAAGTAACTGGCCCAATTAAAATGGAAAGTGACCAGTTGCCTCTAAATAGCAAATATATTATTGCCGATAAAATCACTGAGCTATAATTTCATTCAAACTTAATTAGCCAATTTGAAATTCAAAATCAGCAGGAAGAACTTTGTAGTCGCATTTTTTTGCATTCTTGAAATACCTTCTTAGAATTTGATATGTATGATAGTCGAAGTTTCCTTGCTCGTAGTTAAGATTAAAACTCCCATATTCATCCACGTAACCAATTAAACACCAATTATTAAAAACCATTTGTTCGGAAATATCCTGATTCTTTTCTGTAATAACAACCGGACCAGTAAATGGCCAGGTTTTCAGTTTCAATTTCTCAAATGCTTTTATAAATCGTAAATTATATGTGATGGATTCTTCCTCATTAGCACACGCGCCCTTACAAGTTCCAAGATGGTATGCAAAACAATAACTATCTGTTTTTTCTAACCCTAACAATTTTTGGCAGAGAGAATTTTCTGCGCAGAGCAAAAGCAATGCATCTTTGGCTGATTTGTTATTTTTGAATACTCCTAAAATATTTGGAAAATCTTCGTGCAAAATATTATCAGCAGTGTCAATCGATACTATATAGAAACCGTTCTCATTGATATCTTTACGAAGGACTGTAAGAACTCTAGATTCCCGTAGCACTCGATTATAGAGTGGTTTCATTTGTTTAATTAATTCGGATTCTTTTAGAAGTGCTCCAAGTTCTCCTGCCGTGTTAATGGTTTTAATATTCTTTAGTTGTTGAGAAATTTTCAATTCAGTACTGGATGAAGTATCGTTCGCAAAATGAGAAAGTATTCGATCTTTAAGATTAATGCTTTTTCCAACATATAGTGGAATATCCTCATCACCATAAAAAATATACACACCTGCCTGTTCGGGAATATCGTTGATAAGTTCAGGATTAATATTTAGCGGAATGTATGAAGTTTTAAGAATTTTGTTAATAGCGTTTTCCAACACTTCGCTTGGAGTATTAACAGTTACGTAGTTTAGAAATTCCCAGGTTGCCTGAGCATCGGGCAAAGCCCGATGCCGCTGTTCACAATTCAAACCAAAGCGTTCGATGAGACTATCTAGATTATGATGTCTATGTCTTGGATACAACATTCTAGACAACTTAACGGTGCATAATTGTTTAGCATTAAATTTAATATCATGCCTTCGAAATTCATTTTTTATAAACGAATAATCAAAGCGCGCATTATGTGCTACAAAAACGCGATCATATAACATTTCATACAATTCATCCTTGATATCATCAAAAGTTGGCGCTGATTCTAATTCTTCACTAGAAATTCCTGTGTACGCTTCTATGTATGGTGAAATTCTTTTCTGCGGATTAATGAGTGTTTGATAATTATGTGTTACTTTGCCTTCTTCACCTAAGACAATTCCAATTTCTATCACATAATCGTTATCTGAGCTGCCCCCAGTTGTTTCAACATCAATAACGGCGAACTTATTAAGCATAATCTCGATACTACGGTATTTATTTGGGTTTGTTAAGGCGTAATTTAACTTACACAGTTCTTGCAAGATGATGATTAAACCTTGCTCGTAATAGTGTTTAATAGGATTATGACAAAATCAGATATCGATGCAGAGAAGGCCCGATTAGAAAGCCGTAAGAGCCGACTACATAATCAGCGCTCTGCTGAAGAGAAAAAAATTGAAGATATAAAAAATACTATAAATTCTGTGGAAACGGAAATAGAAAATTTTGGAAGTCGAATTACCTCATTAAATGAGAATAAATATGATTTACAAGATAAAATAAAGGCGATTGAAAATGACATAGTTCGTTTAAATCAGCAGCTTGAAGATCTAAATGATGAAATTAATAGGTTGAATAATATCGAGCCTAACTAAATACGCATAAATATTAACTAACTATTTTTAACTGAAGAAGGGCGCCTTCGGCGCCCTTCTTATTATCAATTTTTTTAACCTGCCTATCCTTATCTATTATTGTTTAGCAATTTTTCGTTGTGCTTTATCGACTTGGTCGCTTGCTTCGTCAACTTTTTCGCTAAGTCTATCTTGTACCCCTTCTAAGGCGTCG
>JAUPVU010000062.1 GCA_030916925.1 Patescibacteria group bacterium | reverse complement strand
ATAATAATTTCTATGTTTGGTAAAAGCTTAATATTTAGATCAGAAACCTCTTAAGGATTTATAAGAAATTGAGCTTATTTTGCATTTCTTTTTGTGATAGCAAACCAGCTTGGGCCCCTACTTTTTGTACGACTGATGCGCCATTGGTTACTCCCCATTTAATAGAATCCTCAATACTTAATCCGTGCAAAATTGCCGAAATATAACCTGAGGCAAATGCATCGCCTGCACCTGTTTTTTCTATAACTTCAACTTTTTCGGCCGGTACATGCTTCACTCTATAACTGTCACTGTAATACACGCCATTTACTCCATCTGTTAAGACTATTTGCTTAATGCCCTTTTGGTTTAACATTGATATAAGATCCTCAATTTCGATTTGAGACCTTGTGAGGCCTGGATTTAGTAAAGCACAACCTTCTTCTATGTTGGCAATTAAATAATCAACTGAATCTAATATTTTAACGATGGATGAATGTGAATATCTAATTTCTTTAGAGCCAGGATTAAAAAACAGCTTAAAACCATACTTATCCTTAGCTTTTTCAATTTCGTCATACATATTTTCAACATCCTTGCCAACTGATGATAAAAAAACGTTATTAAATTTCGAGAATAAATTTGGCTGAACTCTGAACTTTCTATCAGAATTATATGTAAAAATTGTCCTCTCTGGACCAAACGTCAAGATCGTAGCTAAATCCGTTGGAATTTCATCCCTTTCGATTAAATCAGTTTTAATTTTATGTTTTGTAAATAAATCTAAGATGCTATCGGCATTACGATCCTTACCTATTATGGACCAAATAGAGCTGTTTATTCCTAATAATTTAGTACCTACTACAACATTCGAGGCACCACCGCCTATTCCATAATGAATTTCGTGTACGGGGATTTTGGCCCCATATTCAAAAGCGATTTTACACTCCCTATCATTTACATCACAGAGGACATTTCCTGAATCGATGGTCAAAAACGTGTCTAGGGTTATATGCCCTATATTCAATAGATTTTGCATGGATATTTATATAAAAAAGAATATACCTAAAAAAGCTAATCCAAGAGATACGAGGTATGTAATCGAACCCTGTTTTGTAACGTCGCCATTATAAACCCAAAACCATCGATCGAGGTCGCCGAGTTTCATAATTTCTATGATTTGCATATAAAAAATGTTTGCGATTAGAGATAATATTAAAGCTAAACCAAACGGCATTCCGCTAGTCATAACAATGTAATATCCAAAAACTATCAGCAATACTTGAAAAAGAATGCTCCTAAGAGGTAACTCTTTAAAAGAATACTCATTTTCATTCAAATAGCGGACATAAGATATAAAACTTTTTGACTGAAGGGTGGATTTAATCTTGAGTGATTCAGGAGCATTTGGCTCAATTATGTGAGCATATAGCAAAAACTCCAAATCCATCATAAAAATACCTGCAAAACCTCCAAGAATAGCTAGCACGCCGCCTTGCGCGGTTGAAACATCTGTAAGTAGTATTACAGCCAAAGCCATTACAATAGAAATAATAAAAGGGGTTTTATATCGATCAATAAAGCTACTCATTTAAAAACATTATACGCATTTTTTCTATTGTGCGTCCACAATACTATTCTTTAGGCTCAATCTCTTTTTTCAAAGCTTCTTTTTCTTTGTCTTTCTCAACTTTCTCTGCTTTTAACCTGGTCAATTTCCACAAAAAAAGCCGGGATTTTGATCTCGGATTTGATTCCTTAACAAAATCCCAAGCATTTTGTAGTAATTCGCGCTTCTCATTTTTAGCAAGGCGCATATACAAAGAAACCCTATCTAAATCATCGAGATTTCTTGCTAGCCTGTACGCGTAAAGTTGCCATTCATGCTTAACGTACTTACCAACATCCTTCTCTTGAATTTTCGATAGGATATCTTTTAATGATTCCATTAGAAGTTAATTTTATCAGCTAAGTCTGCTATTAAAGGTAACCTGTATTTTTCTCCGGTGTATGCTTTAACTGCTCCGACAACGACAGCAATAAAAACGACTAAATTTAGAGCCCAGCCGATTATTGGTACTATCATTAATACTAATCCGATAACCATTAATACCATTCCCTGCTTAGCATGAAACGCGATATATGCGTTATCTTTTTTAAGCAAATAGACAACGACTGATAATATCCACAAATAACTTACAGCCGCTAATAATTTGTCATCACTTACTGAACTTGTTTTAGTTGGTTGATTTTGTTCTTCCATATTGATATTTCACCTCCAATTAATAAATTAATAATTAAAAAACTCTTCGGTTTGCGTAACTAAATTCTTAACTTTGTATTTTCCAGTTTTAAACTCATCTTGCCCTATCAAAATAACATAGTTATAGCCATTTTTCGAGGCGTACGACAAGGCTTTATTTATAGATTCTCCGCTTGTGCCAACCACAACGGTACTACCATCCAATCTTAATTTTTTAGCTAATTTATAAGCAATTGGTAAACTTTCTTCATAGAGAAATGGGATGTAATACTTCGAAACTTCTTCATCCAATTTATCAGGAAATAAGTTCCAAGACTCAAGGAATAATAGTGTTGTGATATCTCCCGGAGCAAAACCAACTGCAGGAATCTGCTCACCACCAAACATTTCCGTTAAATTATCATATCTTCCTCCACCAAACATAGATCTGTTATTTTCGGGGTTCATATCATAAACTTCAAATACAAGACCCGTATAATAATCAAAACCTCTTGCTAAACCAGCATCATACTCAAAATACTCTGATATACCAAGCTCTACGAGCATTTTCTGAAGATTAGTCAAATACTCACGTCCATCGATTTCAAGAGATTTCATTGCATTAAAATCTAAGGCTAAATAGTCATTCACTTTATCAATTGAGTCAGAGTTAAGGCCAATATCAATCAATGACTGCTTCAACCATCCCTCCGGTTTTTTTCTGTACCCATCGATTATTCTAAGAACTGAAGTTATTTTATCTTCTGGAATAAAACTTAATAATGATTTGTTCATAAAAACTCTATCGTTATATTTTATTTTGAACATTTCATCAGAAGCACCAAATGAAAGCATTAAATCCACTACTAATGACAAAACTTCAACGTCTGAATTAATAGATTTATCGCCAAAAATATCCGCATTTAGTTGGTAAAATTCACGGCCTCGCCCTCTTTGAGGATTCTCAGCTCTAAAAAACTGTGCAATGCTATACCATCTGATTGGCTTTGAGGCTGTTTTTGCATATGAAGAAATCATTCTTCCAACAGTAGGCGTCATTTCTGGACGAATTGCTAACTTTCGGTCACCTCTATCGGTAAATGTGTACAATTCTTTTCCGGCTAGTCCAATATCGTCCCCTGATTTATTATAAATCTCGACTGATTCAATTAATGGGCCATTATATTCCTCGAATCCATATGATTTACAAACAGAAGACCATTTTCGGAATATATACTTCTCTTTTAACCAATCATTTGGAGTAAAATCACGAAATCCTTTTATAGGTTGATTACTAATTTTTAATTTCATTATTTGAGGCAGATTTACGAATTAAATCCATAAGACAGCTCTTCTTCCCTTTTTATCATAACTTGTTCTAATCTATCTTTAATATTGTAACCGATTATAACGGCTAAAATTAACACTGCCAACATCAGAATAGCCGCAACCGAGTACATTATCATTCCGGTTAAAGGGCTGTTAAACATAACTGAATATTAACATATATAACTGACTAGATGCTGTAAGAATGATAAAATTAACACAATGAAAATCGCCGTAATAATAACCTCTTTTAATGAAAAAACCACCATTGGAAAAGCCGTAAAGGCTGTCATTAAAGCGGTAAACAACGAGCAAAAGTATAATAATTTTTATCAAATTGTTTTGGTTGCCCCTGACCTTGATACCCTATCAGAGGGTGAACGCGTAGCCCAATCAGAAGTTTATGCGCATTTCAAAACGGTTAAGGATAACGGCACGGGTAAACCTGCCGCGTTGAATTTAGCAATCTCAAATGTCGAAGCCGACTGTTTTATCTTTACTGATGGCGATGTAGAAGTCTCAGAGCAATCGATATCAGAATTAGTGAGTGAACTTAGCGTAGGAACTAAAAGCGCAGTAGGAGGCCATCCTGTTTCCGCGGATAGTCGCTTAACATTCTGGGGTTATTCGTCACATTTGTATTGCGAAGCGGCTCACCAACGCCGACTAAAAAACGATCTATATACTCCCCTAAGTGGATACTTATACATTATGAAAAATATTCCAGGAGTATTTCCTATGCCAGAGAAAATAAGATCTGATGATGCATATATTTCGATGAAATTAGTAGAAATGGGTAAAGAAATAGGCTACGCCGGAAATGCTTTGGTTTACACAAAGTTTCCTAAAAATCTTTCTGACTGGATGAGTCAAAAGAAACGGTCACTAGGTGGAAATATCCAACTACTAAAATATAAAAACACCTCAATTACTAAAGAAAATCATACAAGAAATATAAATGAAGACTTATCAATGGCTCTATTTCCGATGACCTTTGCAAAAAATGCTAAAGAATATGTGTTTTCTATATTAATGTACCCTCTTAGAGCATATCTTTGGCTGACAATTTACTTTAATCACTTATTAAATCGGTATTCCGTAGGAGCTTGGCAACGGATAGAAAGCTCCAAACAATGAAAATATCTAGTACAAGGACACCTACCACGGCGACACCAAGTACTCCAACCGAAATTGAAAAATTAGAAAAGTTAGTAAAGTATCACAATATTAAGTATTTTGTAGATAATAATCCAGAAATATCAGATGAGGAATTTGATATTTTAACCGAACAACTTAGAAAACTTAAGCCAGATTCAGCTGTATTATATGAACTCGTTGGAGAAATTGGAGAAATAAAACACACAACACCGATGCTCTCGCTTGAGAAAAAATACACATACGAAGATATTAAAAAGTGGGTATCAGAGATTAATGATAAAAATTATATTGTCGAACCAAAATACGATGGGATGGCCGGTCGTTATCAAAATAATACTTTATCGACTCGTGGCGACGGATATTATGGTGAAAATATAAGCGAACGACTTAAAAATCTAAATGTTATTGGAAAGCTTCCTTTGGACCCTGATGTCTCTGCATATGGAGAAATAGTTATTCCCCTATCCTATTTTAGAGAAAATTTAGAAGGAACATATAAAAACCCGAGAAATGCAGTAGTTGGAATTATTAAATCAAAGCAAGTTAAGCCAGAAGGAATAAAAGCTATTAGAGATGGAATGATTCATTTTGTACTGTATGACCAATCGACCTTAATTCATGTAAAACAAGACGACTTATTAAACGAAACAACCTGGGAAGAAATTTTAGAACAAATGTTTCAAATTGATTATGCCCTTGATGGAATTGTTATAAAAGCTACGTCTGAAAGTATTAAAAGTAGCTTATTCGCCACACAACACCATGAAAAATGGCAAATTGCATATAAATCCCCCGCCGAACGTAAAGAAACGGAAATCGTTGGAATAACGGATCAAGTCGGCCGTACCGGACGCATTACTAGCGTTGCTCAGGTGAAGCCAGTTGTATTGAGCGGGGCAACAGTGACTAACGTAACCCTTCATAATATCGAATTTATTGAGAAAACAGGCATAGATATTGGTGATAAGGTCGAAATTTGCAGGTCTGGTGAGGTAATTCCCTTTATTACGCAGGTATTTCCCGCAAATTTACCGCAAAATAAACGCACGTATAAAATACCAACAAGCTGCCCTGTTTGCGCCTCAAAACTGGTACGAAACAATAAATACCTTGAATGCTCCAATGCAAATTGTCCAGCGCGCAAAGCACAATCATACGAATACTTCTTTAAAGTGTTAAATGTAGAAGAACTTGGCATTAAAACAATCGAAACCTTAATTAACGCATTTAAAATTGACTCAATTATGGATTTCTATAAATTAAAGGATAGTGAAATCGCGAAGTTAGGCAGACTCGGTGAAAAGAGTGCAAAAAAAATAGTGGCAAACATTCACAATACTCTAAAAGAAAACATTACTCCTACGCAATTGTTACAAGCTCTTGGAATAAAAGAAATCGGACCTGCAACTAGTATGTGGATAATAAATCATTTTGGATTTGAAAATTTGCATAAGCTTACAGCCGAAGATATCAGCACAGTTAAGGGTATTGGGCCTGTCAAAGCAAAATATTTTATAGAAGATTTAAAAAATCGTTGGCCACTGGTTGTCGAATTACTAAAAATGGGCCTGAAATTCGAGGAAATAAACAAAACTACAAAACTTAAAAACAAATCATTCGCAATTACAGGTAAAAAAGAAAAGTATTCAAGAGATGAGTTAGTAAAAATGATTACCGATAATGGTGGAACTTATAAAACTTCAATTACTAAAGACCTCTCATATCTAATTGCGGGTGAAGATGCCGGTTCTAAAGCAGAAAAAGCCGAGAAATTAGGAGTAGCAATAATCAATGAATCGCAGTTCTTAAAACTTATATAAACTCATATCTGGCCAATTTTGTTTTTCCTTTTTTAATTATTACGCCCATTTCAACCAGCCCCTTTAGCTCTCTTAATACTGTATCTTCGGATAAATCATTAAATATGATTTCAAAATCATTATTTTTAAAATAACCATAATTATTTATCCATTCGATTATTTTTTCTTGTCTTTCGGATATAAACTGTTGGCCTACCCTATCTTTTACTTTTGCATCTTTTGAGATTTTAACTACACGATCTTTAATTCGGCTAAATTCAATCGACATTCCTACCGCAAAGTATTCAAGCCAGTCAATTGGACTTTTAAAGCCCTTTTGAAGTGAACTATAGTAATCCTCGGCATTTGCACTGTAATATTCATCAAGACAAAAGAAATGATTAATATCATAATCATCAATTGCCAAGCTAAGTGTTGCCAATCCCCTCGCGAGTCTTCCATTCCCCTCATGAAAAGGATGTATTCTTACAAACTCCAAGTGTAGTAAACCAGCTTTGATAATTGGGTGAATTCCTTTTCCGTTGGATTGATACCAAATAAGCAACTCATTTAGTTTTGCTTTGACGTTTTCTGCTGGCTCGTATAAATAGAGTTTCTCTCCTGTCGCATAGTTGATAGTTAAGGCGTTTTGAGTACGTATATGCCCCGATTTTTCATCTTCAATATTCTTTAGAAGAATCTCGTGCATACGTACAATTGTCTCTAAATCTAGAGCGAACTCTTTTGTACCCATCTTATGCTTCTGGTCGATAGATTCAATGTAATTCACCAAATCACGATAGTTTATTACTTCGTCGACGTCTTTTCGCTTAGCCGGATAATGCATACTTTGACTAGGTTGTGAGAAATTGAGCTGATTTGGATTATTCTGCAGCATAATATCCTTTATCTGGTCCAAATTTAGATAGTTACCTTCAATAGCGGTTGAGAAATGGACTCTTCTCGCTACTGCGTCACCTCTGAATTGACGTTCATAAAGGGGTAAAAGGGCTGCGCTTTGTATGATTGACCTTGAAGATTCAATTGAAACGATTGAATTGAGTAAATTATTACTAATAGTGTATTCGGGCTTATACATACATTGATAGTAGCACAATTACCGCATATTTACCTCAAATTTAACGCAGCTTATTATGAATTTGATTTACGGAACCAGCGAGGTCTTCTAACTCTGGTTATATCAGAAATTTCATCATCAGATGAATCTTTGTCTGGGTGAGAAGCTGCAAGAATCGATTCCGTGGCTTTACGTATGGCACTTCCACCTTTTATTACACCCGCTAAGGCAACCGATGTTGTAGCGATTGCTTGCAAAGGCCTTTCAATTGCTGCCATCTTTCCAATTCCGTCTTTAACACTTTGATCCACATCCTCAATCATGCTTCGTGCTTTTTCGAATGTTTTACTAATTTCGCGTAATACTTTTACTATGTAAAACCCTATAAAAATAAGGTTAACTGCAATCAATGCTATTACTACTGCTAATACTGTCTCTAAATCAACTTGCATAGGTAGGGTCTATTTTACACAAAAAACTAAAAATCACTAGTCGAAAAATCATTATCACCAGATACATTACTTTGTAATCGATTAATTGCGTCGTCTGGATTACTTAATAATACCTCTCTTGGTTTACTTCCGTTTTGTCTACTCACTATTCCTGCTTCTTGCATTGCATCAACTAACGAAGCCGCTCTAGAATAGCCGATTTTTAAACGTCGTTGTAAATGTGAGGCAGAGGCTTTTCCATCTGCAAAGACAATATTAATTGCCTCAACCATTTTAGAATCAAGTTCTTCACTACTACTTCCATATTTTTTATCAGAAGGAAGCGTGCCAACTTTTTGCTCTAATATTTCAGGTACGTATTCAGGTGGACCACCTTTTGTCTTTAGGAAATCAACGATTGCATTAATTTCTTGATCCATTACATACACCCCTTGAACTCGTTTTGGCGAATCTGAAATTGGTGGAATATATAACATATCTCCCCTTCCTATCAAGGTTTCTGCACCTGACTGATCAAGAATAACCCTGGAATCTGTATTTGAGGCAACTCTAAATGCCATTCTTGTCGGAATATTTGCTTTAATCGTACCTGTAATTACATTAACGGATGGCCTTTGTGTCGCAAGAATAAGATGAATACCTGCCGCTCTAGCTTTTTGAGTAATTCTTGTTATATATCTCTCAACATCACTCGAGGCAACCATCATTAGTTCAGCAAATTCATCAACAACTATAACAATGTAAGGTTCGGATTGAAATCCGGCTTTGGCGTTATAGTCGGCTAAGTTACGAGATCCCGTATTTTTAAATGCTTCGAGTCGTCTTTCCATTTCAGAAACTGCCCACGCCAAAGCCGAGACAGCTTTATGCTCATAATCGGTAACAACTGGCGCTAATAAATGAGGAATTCCATCATATTGAGTTAACTCGACCATTTTCGGATCTATCATAATAAATCGACATTCTTGAGGCGAACACCTAAATAAAAGGCTAGAAATAATAGCATTTAACATAACAGATTTTCCTGAATTAGTAGCTCCTGCGACTAAACAGTGTGGCATCTTTGAGATATCCTCAACAATTATCGTGCCTGAAACATCTATTCCGATCGGGATAGCCAATTTTGACTTATTATTTCTCATAGTAGGAGTGTCTAAAACACTTTTTAGAGATACTGACGCAGGAGAATAATTTGGTACTTCTATACCTATTAAGTCGCTCCCTGGAATAGGTGCTTCAATACGAACACTTCCACTTGGCGATTTTAGTCTTAGAGCTATATCCGTACTCAATGCAGAAATTCGGTTGGCTCTAGCACCAGTCGGAACACTAATTGCATATTGTGTTACGGACGGTCCAACAATATATCTGGCGATTTTAGCTTTAATACCGAATGAATCTAGCGTGTGCTCAATCATTCGAGATCTCTCGTTTACATCACCTGCATTAGCCGATGCATTTGGAGCATTTGATAGTAAATCCAAAGGTGGATATTCCCAAACACGATTAGAAATTGGCAAACCTCCTGGTTTCAATACTGTTAAACCATCTCGAGAAGTACCGCCCACTTCTATTCCAACTAAGTCGCCATCTTCCCCTACCGGAGAGGCCGGCGGCGCGATAACTTCTAACAATTTCTTCTTTTCTGAATGAATAAGTGGCAAATCGCCAACACCCGGAGATACGAATTCGCTTTGCACCGGCGCGCCGCCGGCATACTGATTATAAGGAGCTTGAAAATGTCCATCCCCAGGCATGTTTAATTCCAACTGAGGAGTAGTTATCTGTATTGGTTTCTCTTCATCTTCGTCAAACTGCTTAATATTAATGAATCTATCAGTAATTTTCTTTATGAATTCCAAGACAACCGCTACCCAATGGTCTAAACCCTTGTTCGAAACCATAACAATAACGAATAATAATAAAAGAAAATAGAAAATTACCGCTCCGGGGATTGAAATTAACCTAGCCGTTCCTGTTTGAAGGGCTTCTCCAACAGTTCCTGAAACCGCCCCCGTAATTCCTAATAAACATATAAAAGAAACAACACCTGCAATAAAATACTTTGGTCTCACATATTTCCAAGTGACTGTACCAATAACAATAAATGCCGAATATATTAGCAAAAGTGGAATAAAAATCGTAAGTAATCCAAATGACTCAACTAGTATTATCCTAAGTTTTGAATTTAAAACAGGCGAATCACTGGCAAATCCTGCAAAAAAGGACAAAAACGAGACTACACCTACGAGCAGGAGTAAAAGGGCAAGCGCAGACCTAGATGTGCCTGAAAAGTTGCCCCAATCGACTTTATGTTTGGGTTTTCTGCCTCTTTTGGCCATATTTAACTGAAGTATAGCATTCCTATACGGTTTTCTCCTGTCGTCAAACTAACGTTACGCGTATTTAAATTGTATATAATTTTCGGGGATTTCAGCTATAAATCTTGAAACGATAGTCGAGTTTGTTTGTCCAAAAAAGGTACGCCTTCTTGTATAGGTCATATGCAAATATTTTTTAGCTCTAGTGATTCCGACGTAACATAATCTACGTTCTTCTTCTAATTCTTTTGGATCAGCCATAGCTCTTGAATGTGGAAATATTCCCTCTTCTAATCCAACTAAAAATACGTGTTCAAATTCTAAACCTTTTGCAGCATGTAAAGTCATTAGTATTACAGCATCTTCATTTCCCAAATCAGGCTTGCTTGATGATTCTACAAGTGCAATTGTCTCTAAAAAATTCTCCAATGAATCGTATTGTCTCGCTACAGTTCTAAGTTCTTTTATATTTTCGATTCTAGATAAGCTATCTTCTGATCCATCATTTAGATATTCTAAATAACCAAAGTCCTTAAGCACCGCATCAACAAGTTCGACTGGAGACATTGCTTGTGCATTTTCTATATATTTTTTCCACTCAATCTTTGTTAAATCTTCGATTAAATCCAAGTCATAATGACTCTCTGCTATTTTCTGCAAGGCAACCTTACCGATTTTGCGAGGGGGCGTATTTATACATCTTGCCCAAGAAACAGTATCTTTTTTATTAGCAAAAACCCTAAGGTATGCTAATAAATCACGCACTTCTCTACGATCATAAAATCTGACCCCGCCTATTATCTTATATGGCATACCTGCAGTAATAAAAGCTTCTTCAATAGCTCTAGATTGTGCATTGGTTCTATATAATACTGCAAAATTCGAATATTTTTTTGCACTAGTCGGCATTGTTTCAAAATTAGCTTCGCTATCAAGATTTAGCATTATAGTATCAACTACATACCGCGCCTCATCACGCTCATTCTCCGCCTCGTATAATACGATATCGTCACCTTCACCATTTTCTGTATATAAATCTATTTTTATGTGTGTTGCATTATTTTCTATTAAATTTCTGGCACTTTGAACGATTTTATTTGTAGAACGATAATTTTTTGCCAAACTGAGGACATTTACACTAGGATAATCGTTTTGAAACTGAACCATGTTACGATAGTCAGCACCTCTCCATGAATAAATGGACTGAGAAATATCACCGACCACAGTAATATTGTTGTGTTTGGAGGCCAAAAGCTTTGCTAACGTATATTGTACCCGGTTAGTATCTTGATACTCATCAATTAAAACGTATTTAAACATCGACGAGTACTTTTCTAACACCTCTGGATGAGTCTTAAATAATTCTACGGTCTGGGCAAGCAAATCATCAAAATCAAAAGCATTATTGTCTTGTAGTTTTTTTACGTATAACGGATAAATCTTTGAAACCTTCTCAAAAAAGAAATTTCCGCTGGATTGAGCCGCAAATACTTTAGGCGAAACCATCTCACTCTTGGCTTTAGAAATAGTACTAAGTACTGCGTTTTGATTAAGATCTTTAGGAGAATAATTAAGCTCAGTATAAGCCTCCTTTATTAATTTTAAGGAATCCTCTGTATCGTAAATTACAAAATTTCGATCTACTGAAAGATTATCTGCCTCCATGCGTAATAAACGAACACACACAGAATGAAATGTCCCAATCCAATTTGGTGTTTTTTTATTACCCGAACCCCACTCTGTTGAAGGCGTTTCATCTCTACTATCTTCTATTAAACGCAAGACTCTCTCTTTAATCTCTTTTGCAGCTTTATTTGTAAAAGTAACGGCCAAGATTTGATCAACGTTTACATTTTTCTCAAGAAGAAGATATGCAATTTTATATGTCAGTGCACGTGTTTTACCACTACCCGGCCCAGCTAAGACTAAAATCGGCCCATCGGTCTGTGTGACGACTTTCTTTTGTTCTTCGTTTAATGTTTCAAGATTTAGCATTTGCTTATTCATTGTAAAACAAAAAGCTAAAAAGTTTATTAAGAAAATATGAAATTTGAAATATGGTATATAATATGTTGCAAATGAAACAGGCGGGAGATGCCTCATCAGAAAACGAACCTTTAGATTCTAACGAACAATTAAAACGGTTAGATACTCTTTCACGCGTAATTTTAGTTGATCTGGTAGAAGCATTGCAAAATACTCCAGCAGAAGTAACAGATTACATAAACGATGTACTATCCTTAAAAAACATGTTTCCGCCATTCCCCGGGGAAGATCCTGTTACGCAAATAGAAGAACTAATTCTCAATCTAAATTACTTTACTGAAGGTGTACCAGTAATATCAGCGAAAGATAAGCCACCTAAACAATCCAATCTAATCGTTTGTAATGAGATTGACACAAAAGAATATGATGAGACTTACTACTTTATAAATGGTGAAATTGTTTTGGCCAGAAGAATGAATGCGACTAACCAATATGAAAATATCATTGTTAAAAGGGAAGAAACTGCCGATTGTGTAACTTATCTCCTCAACATCAATCGCAATCCACAACTAGGTGAACCTTCAACAACTTTAGAACTTACGAAAATGACTACTGCATCAGGTTTCGAATCCGCGAGTTTTAAACCCCAATCCATATCTAGTAAAATAGTCCAATAAATATGTCTGAACAATTAACTAACGACTTAAATTCATACCAACAAGCTGTATCTCTTTCAACCTCTGTTCTGGATGGTCTAAATAACTTTCAGAGCCCAGAGGACCTAGAATCGGTCGAAGAGTTCAGGAAAGGTTTTCGTAATACACCAGACCACCATGTACTACCAGGTGGAATCTCACTATTACATACCTTCACTTGGGAAGACCCAAGCATACAATCTGAATTTCTGGAGCTTCCCGATCCTTATAAAACGGACCCTCGTACAATCCGATCCATTGTAACGGCAAACGAATCTAAAGTTCTTTGGAGTTATTCAACTAGTTCCTTAATCTTACAAGGCGAACGCTTACAAGGTGAACGCTTGTGGCTATTTATAACTGGTGGAAGCTGCGTTTTAATAAATAGACGTTCTTTATATGAGGGACTTAGGCATAACACACTAACGTTTTTTAAAATGACCCCTGAGTTATTACAAAAAGTAGATTTTACAAGAGACCCACCCATTGATTGTAGGGAATTAAGTTGGACATCAAATGGTAATAATACTAGTTTTGGTGCTATGGGTCATCTCGATGGAGGAATAACTGGTCACAAATAGAAATCTTTACGCAACCGTATATTTAGGAAGATAGGCTTTAAAATTCTCGGCCGAAATTATTACTTGAGTTTTCTCACCCATAACAATTTGTAAGGCGGCTTCACGTGCCATATTCTCAATTAATCTTTGTAAAGATCTAATTCCGCTATCGTACCCAAGTGGTCTTAAAATCATCGGCCAAATATCAGGAGTAAACTGCAGTTGATCCTCTAATAATCCAGTAGCAGCTCTAACACGTGGTAATAAATAGTCTCTGGCTATAACTTGTTTCTCTTCGTCAGTATATGATGGCATCTTTATGATTTCTAACCTATCCATAAGCGCGGCGCTAAATGTTCCAAGCTTGTTACCAGACACAATAAACATTATTTGAGATAAATCGATTGGAAAATCAATATAGTGATCCCTATAAGTCGTATTCTGCTCTGGATCAAGAATTTCAAGCATTGTAGCCATAACATCCGCTAGTAATCCGCTTTGGCCGCTGGCTTTATCAAGCTCATCAAGTAATATAATTGGATTTCTAACACCAGTTCTAACGATAGCTTTAACAATTTGACCAGGCTCAGCACCTTCGATAGATTTATCTCTACCTCTAACTTCTAGAACCGAACCAATAGCTCCCATTGAGACTCTGTAAAATGGCCTGTTTAAAGCCTTCGCAATACTTTTAGCCATGGTTGTTTTACCTATACCTTGTAGTCCGACCATACAAATTACGGGCGATTTCTCTACCGCCTTAAAATCTTTTTTATCTAATAAAAGTTTACGAACAGCTAAGTATTGTAAAATTCTTTCTTTGACACTATCCAAACCATAGTGGTTACTGTCTAGTACTTTTTTAACATTCTTAATATCAAGGTTTTCGTCGGCATATTTATCCCATGGATATTTAATTATCCAATCAACATAATTGTTCATGATATCGTATTCGCGGGAGTAAACTCCGGTTCTGGCCATTCTTTCTAAACGCTGAATCATGGTTCCCATTTGAACCTTTAATTCCTCTGGCGCGGCAGAAGAAGCGACTTTCTGTTTTAAGATATCGATTTCTTTATAGTAGATGTTTTTAGTTTCTTCAGCGTTTGCAGCGTTAGACATTTCACTACCATCAAAATCCATCATAGATGGAACATCTCTTGGTTTAGCGGCATCTTTCGGTTGATTTATTGATTGAACCTGGGCAGTCATTAAAAAAAGTATAACCTAAATTCGTGCAAAGAGTATTAAAGGCGACGCACTTTTGTCTTTAAACAAATTAAAGACTTTTTCTGCAGTTTCTGGCATTACAGGAGAAATCGCGTGTGTAACCTCAAGCAATTGACCGATGGCAAATCTTAATATCTGGATTTTTTCGTCTCCGGCTTTTTTCCAAGGTTCTTGGGTTGTTAAATAGCTGTTTATATTAGTAACGGCACGATTAAATAATTCTGTAACTTCAGATAAGTTATATACATTATAAGCGTCATTATAGTTAGAACCGTTATCATGTCCTCCAAATACTCGTTCAGATGCATCGTTAGACTGGAATTCAAAGTAACTATCCTCCAATACCATTTCAGGCACATCTCTATATAATTTTGAAAGCCTACTAACTAAATTACCATATCCATTAGCCAAGGCAGAATTATACTTTTCATCAAACCATTTAAAGCTAACATCAGAATCTCCCACATACGGCATACTTGCACAGAGTAAATATCTGGTTCCATCAATTCCATACTTGTCCATTAAATCTTGTGGAGAAATAACATTTCCGAGGGATTTGCCCATTTTCTTACCTTCAACATTGTAATATCCATGTACAAAAATATTTTTTGGCAAAGGTAAATCGAGAGCCAGTAAAAGTGAAGGCCAAATTACTGAATGAAACCAATTATTCCCTTTTCCTAAAAAGTGTACGTCAGCTGGCCAGAATTCTTCGCGGTTTACTCCATCATTCCAGTCGATTCTTGTAGCGGAATAATAATTCATTAACGCCTCTACCCAAACATAAGTGGTCTGCTCTTTATCCCAAGGAATTGGAATTCCCCACTTAACATTCTGTCTTGAGATTGAAGTATCTTTTACAGGTTCGGCAAGCTTTGCCAACATTTCGGTTTTCTTGTTTTCTGGGATTAAAGGTAGTGTGCCGTCTTCTAAACGCTTTTTAACCTCTGGAATATATTTAGAAATTCTAAAGAAGTAATTTTTTTCTTCTCGGTATTGGACTTGATACGGACGATGCTCAGGGCATTTTCCATCGACTAAATCTCTCTCTGACTTAAATTCCTCGCAACCAACACAATAAACTCCTTTATATGTATCTTCATAAACATCACCCTTAGCTTTTAATTTTTCGAGTAACTCCTCGGCTATTTTTACGTGACCTGGAAGTGTCGTACGCATAAAAACATCGTTTGATATATTTAATTGCTTCCAATAATCCTGCCATTTAAGAGCTAATTCATCCACAAAAGTCTGGGGTTCTTTTCCTGCTTTTTCTGCAGATAATGCCACTTTTTCGCCGTGCTCATCTGTGCCCGTCAAAGAGAAAACATCAAAACCCTGAAGTCTCTTATATCTCGCTACAACATCGGCAAAAACTGTCGTCCCAGTGTGTCCAATATGGGGGACATCATTTGCGTAGTAAATTGGCGTTGTTATGTAAAAAGTCTTTTTCATTTAAATCAGGTCAAAAAATAACTGTAACAGAAGTAATATTACCACAAAAAGCCCCACAAATAAGCCTTTTCTGAATCCTTTTCTAAATAATGACCTCCCGGTTTCGAATCTTAAAGACCGAATTTTTATTAAATAGTAAGCGATAGAAAAAGTTGAGCTGACCACAAATCCAACTAAGACGAATAGTCCTGTTGCAAGGTACCAAGAAGGCGTCGTGAAAAAGACAATGTAGTAAATGGATAACATCGCTAAAATCGACAATAATCCAAAAGTATAGATAAATCCGTGTCTCATTTTTAATATTATTTCAGACTTTGTTTAATATAGACAATTATAGTAAGTTATAAGGTAGTATAAACAACTATGGATATAATTTTATTAATCACAATTTTGATAGCAGTAGTCACCCTTTTAGCTATAGGTGGAATTATCCTATACCTAAAAAAACTCAACGATCGATTAGATTCAAAAGATAATAACGAAGTCATAACAAAATGGATGGAAAGTATGCAAGGAACCTTCGATACCCGGTTGAAGGATGTTACCGGAGCTGTCGACACTAATCTTAATTCAGTACGAGAACAATTAAATAAAACAACGGAGGTATTAAACCAAAGGGCAGACGTAAATTCAAAAACAATGAATGAACGCCTCGATAAAACTTCTGAAATCATGAGGAATGTATCACAGGAACTAGGTTCTATGAGTGAAATCGGCCGTGGAATGAAAAGCCTTCAAGACTTTTTAAAATCTCCAAAACTCCGAGGAAACCTTGGTGAGCAGGGTCTGTACGAACTTCTTAAACAAGCACTTCCATCCAATTTATATGCAACTCAACATGAATTTAAAGGCGGAGTTAAAGTTGATGCGGTAATTAGAATTCAAGATGGGTTACTCCCCGTAGACTCAAAATTCTCACTAGAAAACTTTAGCGGAATGATGCAGTCAGAAACAGAAGAAGATAGAAACCGATATCAAAAAGAATTTGTGAAGAATGTAAAAGAACGTGTAAAAGAAATTTCAACAAAGTATATTCTTCCCGAACAAGGAACCGTCGACTTCGCTTTTATGTATGTACCTAGCGAAGCAATTTATTACGAGATAATCGTAAATTATCCAGAATTAAATGACTTTGCACAAAAATTAAGAGTGTTACCTGTTTCTCCAAATACTATCAGCGCTTATATAAGAGCGCTTTTAATTGGAGTTGAAGGACAAAAAGTTCAAGCACAAGCAAAAGAAATATTACGCGCGCTACGCGGTATTAAAGATGACTCAAATAAATTTAGCGATCACTTAAGACTTCTCGGAAAGCATTTATCTAACGCCGGTAGCGCGCTTGATGATGCGTCAAAACGTTTTGATAAATTAGATGCCAAAATAAACAGCGTTTCTAGCTTACAAATCGACGAACCGACAGGTCCAGAACACATTATTTTACCCGAATCAAACTCTGAACCAAGTGGCACACTCTTTTAAATATCATGTATACTCGGTCTATGATGTCTAGCGTTTCTGATCAAAATGGATATATAAAAATTGCAGCCTTCGATCACCGAGATTCAATAAAAAAATTCGTACCAGAAGAACTAATTTCTGATTTTAAAAATTTATTAACTGCTGAATTAGGACCCGTAACTACGGCAGTATTAGTCGACCCTTTTTACGGTCAAAAAGCGATTTCAACCGCAAATCAAAATGGTACAAAATTAATTTTAAGCCGTGAAGAATCAGGTTATACCGACAATCCAGATGGTAGGTTAACTGTGCTTTCGAAAAATACATCCAATGATTTAAAAGAAATGGGCGCCTCTGCAATTAAAATGTTAGTTTATTTTAATCCTGATTCTAAGAATGCTAACGAACAAGTAGAAATCGTAAAAAAAGTAGCGTCTGAATGTAAAGAAATAAATCTGCCATTTTTACTTGAACCAATTACCTATCAAATTGCTAACGTTCCATACAATAAACCCGAAGCAATACTAAAGACATTAGAAATCTTTGGCCCAATTGCAGATATACTAAAAATCGAATATCCAACAGATGTAGAAACAGAACCACTAGAATTAGCCGTGCCTTATATGCAACAGATTACACATATCTTAGATAAAAAACCTTGGATATTATTAAGTCGCGGAAATATGACTTTTGAAAAATATATGGAAGCAGTCACTATCTGCAAAAACAACGGAGCAAGTGGTTATGCGGTTGGAAGAGCCGTTTGGCAAGAAGTTAAAGATTACAAAAACTGGAACGAAATCGAAAATTTTGTTAAAACAACGGTTAAAGAAAGAATGATTAAACTTAGTCAACTATTTTAAATAAATATGGTATTAAAAACTCTTAACGATGTAGATATAACAGGTAAAACAAATATATATCGCGCGCCATACGATATAGCAGTAGATAAAGTTAATGGAGAATTAGCTGTCACTGATAATTCTAGAATTGCAGCCACGATTCCCACTTTAAGATACTTAATAGAAAAAGGTTGCAAAGTTGTTGTCTTAACTTGGGTAAAAAGACCAGAAGGAGTTGAAGAAGATTTAAGAACAATTCCTCATGCAAAAGAACTTTCTAAACTTTTGAATCAACCTGTAAAACAGGTTACAGATTGTATTGGACCTAAAGTCCATGAGGCAGTTAGCGCGATGAATAATGGCGATGTACTCATGCTCGAAAATGTCAGATTCTACACAGAAGAATATATTGACGATGATGCCTTTGCCGCAGAATTAACAAACGGTTACGACTTAATTGTTTTTGATGCATTTCCACAGGCTCATAGATCTCATGCTTCAACCACTGGAATTTTAAGACATAAACCGGCCGTTGTTGGATTTTATTTCGAGCTAGAATATAAATCCCTCGATGGAATATTAAAACGAATGGATCATCCTTTTACTTTAATAATTGGCGGAGCAAAACTCTCAGATAAAATTGACGCGGTTAAAAACCTAATGACGATGGCTGATATCGTCTTACTGGGAGGTAGCACTACGAATATTTTCTTAAGAGCACTTGGAAGAAAAATAGGCGGTTCTCATGTAGAAGAAGTTTCGATTGAAGATCATCCAAATCTTGATTTAAATGCTGTGGCAAGAGATATATTATCAAGAGACGATCAAGTTACTATTTTTAACAGCTCCGAAAGTTTACCGATACGAAAAGTTTTTATTCCACATGACTTTGTTGTGGGAAATTCCAAAGACGATGATTCAAATCCCGAAGTCGTTCTTAATAATGAATCTATGGATATTCCTGCTGAAAAAGGAATTTATGATATTGGACCAACCACAGCTAAAATGTATTCAGAAATAATTTCACAATCTAAAACGGTGTTTTGGGCAGGTCCTATGGGAGTATTTGAAAAACCAAATTACGCGAACGGAACACTTCAAGTTATTAAAGCATTAAATTCTAATCCAAATAAAACAATAGTGGCAGGAGGAGACGCAATTACATCGCTAAATAAATTTGGAGATGCAACTAAAGTAACGCACATCAGTCTTGCTGGTGGAGCAACATTAGATTTCTTAGGTGGAAAGCCTCTCGTTGTCCTACAATATTTAACGCTTTAGGAATTGCGACTACAATAATTACAGAAACTCTCTACATTATTCCTGATAGAATAGTTTTACATGTTCGTAACGATAGACATTGGTGGCACAAATACTAGGTTAGCTTCTTCAAGTGATTTAGAGTCTTTGTCTAAGATTGAAAAATTTCCAACGCCAAAGAATCCCGATGAACTTCACGACAAAATCCAAGACTATTTAAAAAATCTTTCTGGCATAAAAGGTGTTGCAGTTGGAGTAGCAGGAATCATCGACCGAAAACTTCGCACAGTGGTAAATGCCCCACATATTCCATACCTGCGAGATATTTCAGTAGACAGAATCGTAACCTTAGAATCAATAAGTCCAAAAATCGTTTTACTGGAAAATGATGCAACCCTTGCGGCCTTAGCCGAAGCAACTAAAGGACAAGGAAAAGGATTCGAAAATGTAGCTTATATCACAATCAGCACTGGAGTTGGTGGTGCTTTAATAACAAAAGAAAAAATTCCTAAAGGCAGATTTAATCAAGAACCTGGTCATCATATTATTAATTTAGACGATCCTTTTGAATATAAAGGAAACTCTAGAGGAACCTGGGAAAGTTACTGCTCAGGAACCGCTTTTAAAATCCGCTTTAAGATAGATCCGGCACAAGTTTTAGACGAAAAAGTTTGGGCAGATTATGGATTTGTATTAGCATACGGAATAAATAACATTCATTTATTATGGCAACCGGATGTAATTATTTTAGGCGGAAGCCTATCTAAAAAATGGGATTTATTCTCTGAGATGATGTTTGAAACTTTGAACAACTTAAATAAATTACCTAAACCAGAAATTAGACAGTCTACCTTTGGCGATGAAAACGGTTTAATCGGCGGGCTGGAATTGATGCGGGAGAAACTCTTAAAATAAGCTTAGTTAATTAAAGCCTTTGCCGTATCCCAATAAAACGGATTGTTATTCTTTTCTTTTTCCCAGAGCCACCACTCGGCTCCCCAGAAATACAAATTCTTAAATCCAGCTCTTTGAGCATATGTTATTGTTGATAAGAAATCATTGCGAGACATTGTTTTGGATTTTTCTTTATCGGTTAATAACGAATTTAATCCAGGACCCCAAGGCTCAGCCTGTAATTCAGTTACAAGAATCTTTTCATGCGGAACTCTAGTCACAAATGCTTTTAGTTTATATGACCAATGTGGCAATGGATATTGAAAGTAAATAAATTGTTTAAAGAAAACTCCCCAGAAGTCATACCAAATTTTTCTGTACATCGAAATTGCTAGGTAATCTCCTTTTTGATAACTAGGAAACCAATATCCACCCTCTCCACTATCTTGAATAACGATTGGCCTTGAATCGATTGATCTAACGATTTCGACTTCTTTAT